>JBLHSN010000154.1:0-12845 GCA_047626195.1 Myxococcota bacterium | reverse complement strand
CTCTGGTCGCAACGCTCGCCGGGTGTGACACCGACTCCCTCGAGGTCGAAGACCCCATTATCCGCGATTTCGCAACGCGAGCCGGTGTCGAACAGGTCACCGTTCTCGATGCACGCCCGAGCGCCGAGTTGTCCCTGTACAGCGACGCTGGCGATCTGTTGGTGACCGTCATCGCGGATGAAGACGGCCAGGCTCACTTCGCCTACATCCCCTCCGAGCCGATTGTGTTCGACGGCAGTCAGGCGTCGCGCGAGGCCATCGTACAAGGGCGTGTTGTGTCTCCGGGTGACTACACCATCACCGATGAAAGTGGCTTAACATCAGGGCCCATCCGTGTTCTAGCCCTCGAAGACGTCCCCCCACCCGAGTGGTACGACGCCCAAGAGCTGGACGGCATCATCAGCTCTCCACTCAGCGGCGACGAAGGCGACCCTCAAGATGGCTTTCACTACATTGAGGTCCGCGACGGCGTGACGCTCTCTGCCATGATTCGCTTTCCAGATCCGCTACTATACGGCGAAGGCCCATGGCCGACGGTGGTCGAATACTCTGGCTACTCGCCATCCCGCCCCACGCGAATGGAGCCAGGAACGCGTATTGCCATCGCTCTGGGCTACGCCGTCGTCAGCGTGAACATGCGCGGTACCGGATGCTCCGACGGTGTATTCGACGTGTTTAGTCCAGCCCAACAAGCCGACGGCTACGACATCATCGAGGCCGTCTCACGCCAAGAGTGGGCGCTCAACAACCAGGTCGGCATCATTGGGCTGTCGTACTCTGGCATTGCAGCGCTGTACACCGCCACCACAGCACCGCCGTCACTCGCCGCGGCTGTTCCCATGTCCGTCATCGGCGACCCGTGGGAGATGCAGTGGCCAGGTGGCATCTACAACCAGGGCTTTACCAAGAGCTGGATCGACAACCGAGAGTCACAAGCCGCTGCTAACGGCTCGAGCTGGGTAGTTGAGCAGATTGACTCAGGCGACGAGACCTGTCGTGAGAACGTCTCCTTATCCCACCTGAGCATCGACTTTGAGGAGTTCCTCGCTCTGCTGGAGTACCGCCACACCTTGCTCGACGAGCGCGACCTGACCTTACTCATCGACAAGGTTCAAGCCCCTATCTACTTGGTCGGTCAGTTCCAGGACGAACAGACCGGTGCCCAGTTTGGTCGCATGTTGGATGGTCTCGACAACAGCCCTCACAGCCGCTTGTCGCTGTCGAACGGCCGCCATCCCGATGGTTATGGTCCAGACATGGTGTTCCGCTGGTTCGAGTTCTTGGAGCTCTACGTCGCCGAGCGCGTTCCACAGCTCAACCCGCTCATTCGCGCAGTGGGCGCCGACGAGTTCGCCGGCGAGTTCAACATGACGGGCTACAACTTCCCCGAAGATCGATTCACTGGCATGTCGTACGAAGACGCGTTGGCGGCTTACCAGACAGAGAACCCAGTCCTACTTCAGTTCGAGAATGGTGCCGCCCTACCTGGCCAGCCCGGAGCTCCCGTGCCCCGTTTCTCGACCACCCTCGATTCCTGGCCCGCGCGCGATGCAGCGCCAACCACATGGTTCGCCGACGCGGACGGTGCTCTCGCGACATCCGCACCCACCAGTGCCGGTGTGGACGTGTGGGCCTTCGACCCAGATGCTGGCACGAGCGTGTTCTTCGGCGAGCGTGGCTACCAACTGCTGGTTCGCCAATGGGACCTCAACTGGACCCGCTTCGCCCCCGGCGACTTCGTCTCGTATCTGACTCCAGCCTTTGACGAGGACGTCGTTCTGACCGGTCCTGGTGTGGCAGAAGTGTGGGTGCGAAGTGCACAGACCGACGTCCACGTTCAGGTCACGCTGACCGAGGTCACCCCACGCGGCGACGAGACCCTCATCCAGTCCGGCTGGCTCCGCGTGGGCCACCGTGCAGCAACCAGTGGCGAGAATGGACGCATTGTGCGCACCTTCGCCGAAGAGGACTTTGAGTGGCTGCCAGCCGGTGAATGGGTCCGCGCCGATGTCGAAATCCCGTCCGTCGCCCATCCGCTTCGAGCCGGTTCGCAGCTACGAATGGTCATCAGTACACCAGGCCGTGACCATGGTACCTGGGAGTTCCTCCCACCGGAGTACAGCGGGGAAATCGAGTTTGACCTGGGTCGCGGTGGCACACATCCCACGTCTCTGACCCTCGGCATTCTGCCCGGCATCGACATTCCAGACGGACTGCCCGAGTGCAATGCCCTGCGCGGTCAGCCGTGTCGCCCCTTCGAAAGAGAAGAAAACGTGGTCGGCGCGGAGTAGCACCGGCCTGGCCTCCGTGGACGAGGTACAGCCGCGCCATCCCTGGAGACTGGTATGCGTTTCGTAGCCCTATTTGCCCTTCTTGCTGCCTGTTCAGGCGACAGCACCGACGAGACCAATGAGCCGAGCTGCTCGGACTGCGCAGACGGCGAATACTGCTTGGTGTACTTCGAGGCAGAGGGAAACCGCGAAGAGTGCGCCACCCTTCCAGAAGCCTGCGAAGGCGACGATTCCTGCGAGTGCCGCGGCGAGATGTACGACGGCTGTGAAGACCCCTTCATTGGCGTCGGATGCTCGGACACCCTGGCTCCGACCCAGATTAGCTGCAACGACTAGCATCTACTTTGCCGTCACTAGCTTGCGAATGGCCAAGCCGTGAAACAGGACGGCGCCTGCTACGCACACGGTGGCAATCCACTGCGCTGGCAGCTGGAAGGCGAGCAAGAGCGGCTCGTCGAACTGCTGAACGGGCGTAGGTAGCGACAAGACAACCACCCGCAGCACGTTTGCGAGGAGGGCCACCCCGACGACCTGGCTTGCCCAGGCCAAGGTGCGCGAACGAGCCGCAAACGGAGCCGCCAACAGGCACACCACTCCGGCAATGATGTCGATGTTTTGGCCCGTCCAGGTCATCTGTGGCGGCGCAACACCTTGCTCTGCCCACGCATACAAAACGAGCTCCAGCGGAATGCGCAGCCCTTGTGCACCCACGAGCAGCCACAGCGGGAGGGTCGTGCTCAAGCGTCGCCCCAAGGGTGATAGGACGACTGCAAAGACGACGGAAAGCGCGACACCCAGCTGCACAGGTGCCGCGGGTATGGCATTTTCCACAGTGACCCAGCCCACCCCCACTGGAATGGACTGCACGAGAGTCCAGATCACGAGCCCGACGAACGTGAGGCCGGCGTTTCGGATGCGATATGGAGGGGCCGAGATTACGGCGATGCTGGCCGCCCCAATCCCCCAGCACGCAACGACAATGGCCAAGAAACTCCACAGAGCTGGACCTGTTGCCTGGACCATTGTCGACTCTCCGTTGCTGTAGCAGGACCCATATGGTATCATAAAACATACTATGAAGTCATATAAACAATACTGCGGTTTGGCAATGGCACTGGATGTCGTAGGTCAGCGGTGGACGCTTCTCCTCATTCGAGAGCTTCTACCAGGTCCACGGCGGTTCACCGATCTCCGTCTACCCGGACTGACACCCAATGTGCTGAGTGACCGATTGACCCATCTAAGCGACGCCGGACTCATCGAGCGCTTCGAGCTACCGCCCCCAGCAGCTCGAAGCGTCTGGGCATTGACCGCACGAGGGCGCGAACTCGAACCCGCTATTCTGGCACTCGGCGCGTTCGGAGCCGCCTATCTACAGCAGCCGAGCGGTCTGACCCTATCCCACCGCTGGATGATGGTGTCGTTGCAGCGTCGCTACCCAGGCGGTGCTCCAGAGGGCGTTGTCCACCTCACGCTGGGAGACACGCCCTACACGGTCACCATCGACCCCGTCTCAGCGGTGGTTCGCGACGGACATCTCGGAACTGCCACGGCTAGTCTCACCGGCCCAGTCATGGACATGGCGGGTGTGCTGGCACGTGGACAGCCCATCGGGGCAGGTACCCAAGTGAATGGAGACGGGGGGTACCTACAGCACTGGCTGAGCGTGCTTACTCGGGTTCGCTAGTCTTCATTGCCCAATCCGCCGCCGCATCTGCATGAATCAATGCAGTGTCGTACACCGGCACATCCACGTCTCCAGGCCCAATCAACAAGCCAATCTCAGTGCATCCCAAAACCATGGCTTGCGCTCCCCGTTGTTCCAGACGCGCCATGCACGCAGCGAAGACCTGCCGCGACGACGCCTCAATCCGGCCAGCCGACAGCTCACCCAAGACAATGCGGTCAATCACCACAATCTCGTCGAGCTCGGGTACGATGACGCGGATTCCCTGCGACGTCAGTCGTTCAATATAGAACCGCTCTGTCATGGTAAACGCGGTTCCGAACAACGCAACACAGGTAATCCTGTCGGCCTGAAGCTTCGCGATGAGGGCATCCACGATGTGCAGCACTGGAATGGAAATCTGGCTGCGTATGGAGGGCACAAGGCGGTGAATCGTGTTGCTACACACCACCAAGCCCTGCGCTCCGGACCGCTGAAGACCGGTGGCCGCCTTGCGCAGATGAGTGGCGAATCGCTTCCAGTCGTGGGTACGTTGTGCCTGAATAATCCAGTCGTAATCAATAGAATGCATAACGATAGATGCCGAACGCTTCGGCCCGAGAGTGGCCGCAACACGCTGGTTGATACGCGTGTAGTAGGTGGCCGTTGAGTGCCAGGTCATGCCGCCGAGGAGTCCGAGTGTCTTCATGGACACGGCCTATCGGCGTGGCGCAAAGCGACCACTTAGCGGCGCAGAACACCACCCCGCGCGCCCCTGACCCACACCCGAATATGGTCCTCACGAATGCCCAAGGTAGCCTCTTCTTCGGCGGTCAGCTGCGCAACAAGCGCATCCGCATCGGACTCGCCGAGCTCTGCAATGGTCAGGATGTCCCGCTGTGCGAGCCAGCGCGCTCCGACAGCCCCCATTCCACGGTGCACCATGATCTGCGCATAATGCCAGGTTGGCGCCAATGCGGTCCGCGGAAGTCCGGTCTCGGCCTCGACCACAAATGGATTCGCCACAGCGAGACGCTCCGGCGTCGACCACCGGCTCTGTCGAAGCACCTGACGCTGACGAAGACTCAGGCTGTCGATATCGGACAGCGTCGGACGCATGGTGATGGCGGGGGTCAACGGCACAAGTGTGGCAGTCACCGAGAACACCACAAGCGCCGTCATGGCCACAGCGCGGTGCCTAGACTGTACAGAAGGCTGCTGGTCATCCGCGACCTCCCAGTGCCGTCCACCGCGAGCGACGTGGCACCACAGTGCGTAAATCGAAAAGCTTGCCACGGACAATACGGGAAAGCCGACGAAACCGAGCCACGGCATCTCGAAGATCTTACCGGTCTCAAAGCCAGGAACCGTGTACACCCACTTGGTGTGCGCCCAAAAGTTGAGGCTCTCCCACAGGCCGCCCGCAATCAATCCGCCCACCAAGAGACGAGCCAGTCGACCGGGCTGGCCGAGCTCCAGGTCGCGCAGCAAGCTCTGTGCACCAACCCGTCGGTTGATGACCAAGGGAATGCCGAGCGGAGCGCCCCAGACCATCCAGAAGCACTGCTGGGGGGCAACCATGGGCAAGACAATGCACAGCGTACCGAAGACCAGCAGTCCCCCTTCAAGCACACTGGAGACGCGTAACGGTCGCGTGGTCCAGTGACTCCACACTCCCCATACACGAAGCAGCTCGGCCGGGAAAAAGCAGGCTGGTAGAACGGTCGCGAAGGCCAAGCCGCCGTACAGCGCCTGCCACACATCCGACCGCGGCACAAACACGTAGTACCAGTTCTCAAGCCGCAAATTGAGCTGCTCGTACACCGTCCAATAGGCCATGGAGAACATGGCCATTGCCAACAACTCCCGGCGTCGCCCCCAAAAGAAGGAGGAGCCTCGTGTCGCAATGCACGCGTCCAGCACAACGAGGGTGCCGACCCAACCGAACAGAAACCACGCGGTATTGAGGCCAGGTATTTCAAGGAGTAAACAGAGAAGTCCAGCGATCACAAGGCACAGACCTACTCCTCCCCACCAACGCATCATCACCCTCCAGACACCGCACTGTCGCACGTTGGCGCGTGTTGCGGTACGCAGCACCATGATTCCTGCACAGCCTCTCGCACCTGCCTGGCTCGACGCCATCGACGCCACTGCCCGCACCCTCCTCGGGTCCCGTGACCGCACGGGGAACGCACTCGTCGAAGAGGTGAAGGCGTTGTCGCAGATCTACACCCGCGAACGTAGCCAACTGGCTACTCAAGCCGATCCCATTGCCGGACGCCTGCGCTTCTTTCTGCCGCGAGACCTGCCCAAGGTCGAAGGGCCGCTGTCCGATCTGTCACGCCAAGGCTTGCTTCCCAGAGCGTCCACCTGGCGTGTACTCGACTTAGGTGCCGGCCTCGGAACCACAACCTTGGGTACCGCGTCGTTCGCAAAACGCGCAGGTGTGGAGAGCCTTCACGTCACCGCTGTTGAACAGGATGACATTGGCCTTCGCATCCTCGAGAGCCTTGCACGCGCCTGCGGACATGCCGCATTGGCTGAACACACAGTCCCCATCGCCCTGAACGTGGACCACTCGGACATGACCACGGTGACGGACCGATACGACGGCCCCTTCGACCTCATCCTAATGGGGCTGTCGCTGAACGAGCTGTTCAATGACCGGGCAACCGTTGAGCGCCGCGTCGCCTACCTTCAGCGACTGCGTTCCCTGCTGTCCAAAGATGGCAGTATAGTCCTAGTCGAACCTGCTTTGAGAACCACATCACGCGACCTACAACAGGTTCGGAACTTCCTTCAAGAGCGCGGCGTTCACATTGCAGCTCCGTGCACCCACACCGAGACCTGTCCTCTGCTACGACGTGAACGGGATTGGTGCCACCAACAGCTCAGCGTGCCGCTCCCCCCGCCGCTCGTGCCCGTCGCCAAACAGGCAGGTCTACGCTTTGAGCGCCTCACCTGGTCGCACCTGGTCATTCACGCCGGACCCAGCCGGCCGTCCACTGCAAATTGGCGCGTAGTTGGTGGACCTATCGTGACCAAGGGTCGCGTGGAGTGGCAGGTGTGTGGCGAGCCTGGGCTGGCTCGCGTTGCCCGTCTAGACCGCCACAAGGCGCCCGAACATCCACTCAATGATGTTGGCCGCGGCGCCCTGCTTCAGATCGACCCCATACCGAACGACGGGCAGCTAGTTCGGGCAGACAAGGTGACAATCGCTGTCGTCTAAGCGCCGATTCTTGGCGATTCACAAAGATTTTTGAACTATTCGGTACTATTCAACGACCAGTCGTAGTCCATCCACCGAATCGTCCAATCCCCTGTTGCCAGCTCGGGTCGTGACTGCGCTGCAAAGTCTAATGACGTTCCGGACACTTGCTCAAAATCTGATCTGTACCAGAGGTATAGGGGTGTCAGATGAACGGTCCTGCCTTCGATACGAAGCCAACGCTCATCGCCATGCATCACCCGGGTTTGGTCGGCGAGCTGCTCTTCCAGTCGGTCTCCAGCGTACGCTTCTGCACGTAGCGGAGGGCAGCCGACACTCGCGCAGTTGATGGCAAAGTGGACGCGCGGCTCAAGAAACTTGGCGCGAATTTCCTGGTGTTCAAGCGACGTCAAGGAGTAGGTCTGACCGGCTATCGTCCAGCGTTCCGCATCCCAACGCTCCGCTCCTGAGATATCTTTAATGGACGCGATAGGGCGGTGTTCTAGTATCAACTTGATGGTAAATGCATTGTACGCATTGATCAGCAAAGCAAGCTTTCTATCTCGGTCCAACGTCTCAAATGGGGCCTCACCAATGGCGCTGATGTAGCTGTCCAGCGTCTCTTGTTCGCTCACCATCCCGGCATAGTCGACCGAGAAACCGTGCACATGTCGCGACAACAAGCCGTCGAGCGCCGAGTGGTCAAATGTGCCGCCGCTACCCGTCCCTACGTACACTTCCTCGAGTGATGGCGTGGGCGGACCGAAGAACGAAAGGAAAAGGGTACTGGCCTGCAGGTCGCAACCGGTCAGCGACAGGGCCGCAGCCCCGAGTGCGGCAATACGAGTCTTTATGGACATCAATGGTCTCCAATGCCTTCAGGGTATGCGAAACACGCGGCCTGGTTTCACTCTCGGCGAGCAACGCGAGCTGATTCTCGACGCCGACAGCTGTCAAATTTCGCCGGTTCATCAATGTTCACCTCCACAAGTTCGCCTGAAATGGGGTGCGGAAAACGGACAGATAGCGAGCATAGATACAGTCCTTTGCCGCGCAAAACCTTTAGGCCCCCGTACAGGTCATCTCCCAAGATGGCATGACCGAGACTCTGCATGTGACGCCGAATCTGGTGGGTTCGACCTGTGACTGGGCGGCACTCGACCGTCGTCAGCCAGTCGGTCGTCAGGGACGGCGTGTGTTCCACCGCGCGCCAGTGGGTATGCGCCGGGCGCCCTTCCACGTCCGTTGTGCACTCGCCCTCACCTTCAAGCTTCCCTACAACAATCGCACGATAGAGCTTGTCAACCCTCCGTTCTTGAAAAGAAGCGGACAGCGATGCCATGGCGGTTCCGGTCCGCGCACACACAATCAAACCACCCGTACGGACATCCAAACGATGCACAGGTCGGGATACGCGCAGCGCATCATGTGCGGTGGAGAGCGCCAAGTTGTGAGCCAGGGCATTTTCCAGTGTTTTCCAATAGTTTCCGCTTGTGGGTAGTCCGGGTGGTTTGACCGCAACCGCCACATTCTCGTCTAAAAATGGGAACACCAGGTCTCGGGGATACGGCTTGGCCGTTGCACGGCTGTCTTGCCGCAGGGTGACGACCTGCCCAGGCGACACGTAGCGACCGGACACCCACTGCTCTCCATTCACCTCAAGGTCTCGCCGCTTCAGGGCCTTCCTCGCCGCTGCACGCGACGGCATGCATCGGAAAACCTCCGCCGCGAATTTATCGACGCGAATCGGACAGTGCTCCGCTTCGACGACATGGGATTCGATGATGGGACCAAGCTCAGACATCAGCACCTCTGGCGGAGCACTGCGCACCGTTTGGGGTGTCTAACGACAAACGGTACGCAAATACCGCGCGCACCTATCCAAATGGCAACCCCACCCGTAAATTGCGCTTCCAACACCACCGAGACGCCCTGATGAACGCTATCCACTACCTTGCCGCCACCGTCGCCATGACCTCCCTATTCTGGCTGCCTTACGTCCTACAACGCATGGTTCAGATCGGAATCATCAATACTCTGAACAACCCAAGCGAGGAGTCCCCGGACCCGCCTCCATGGGCTCAGCGCGCAGCAGCCGCTCATAAAAACGCGATTGAAAACCTAGTAATGTTCGTACCCGCAGTGGGCATTGCCGTCAGCATGGGCAAGGCCGACACCGCCTTGGTCACGGGTGCCGCAGCCATATATTTGGTCGCTCGAGCGCTGCACTACACGGTCTACACCGCGGGTATCCCAGGGCTCCGGACCCTTGGATTCCTCTCCGGCTGGGCGGCTACTCTTGTCGTTCTCTACGGCAGCTTTCAATAAGCTGCTGCGGTAGAGAGTGGACATGAACGACGTCATCGTCATCGGGGCTGGCATCTCCGGACTCATCGCTACCCGCCAACTGCGCTCTGCAGGACGACAGGTCGTCTTAATGGAGGGTCGAGCTCGGACCGGCGGACGCGCGGTCAGCCTGAAAATCGGTGACGCTTCGTTCGACCTTGGCCCCACTTGGGTCTGGGCGAGTGAGACCCATGTGATGGCGCTCATCCAAGAGCTTGGGCTTCCCGTCTTCGATGGTCGAAAGCCCGGCTCTGACGTCTACCAAACTGCCTCCGGAAACCAATACGGACGTCTTCCAAGGAGTGCCGTCGCCGAACACCGAATTGATGGCGGCACACAGCGACTGGCGGACGCATTGGCCAAGACGGTCGGCCCTGTAAAACTAGGCTGTGTTGCCGAGGCCATCATTGACCACAACACCCACTTGAGCGTGACGACCAACCAGGGAACGTTTTTTGGCAAGCACGTGATTGCCGCACTCCCGCCTCGGCTCTTGGCACGTAGCATTCGGGTCGAAGACCCACTCACAACAATGTGGCGACGAGTCCCGACATGGATGGCAGACGTCGCAAAGGTGGTGGCCATCTTCGATAGTCCAATCTGGCGAGAGGCTGGACTCAGCGGGCGAGCGGCGAGTACCGTAGGTCCGATGGTCGAAGTCCACGACCTGTCGAGTCGCGATGACGCACACACGGCACTGTTTGGGTTCGTCCCCCGAACCTTCGCTGACGGCGACCTTAAACAGCGTGTCGGACGCCAGCTTCATCAGATGTACGGCCCACAGACCACTCCCAGCTCCGTCCATATCCAGAAGTGGTGGACGGAAGCCCTCACACACAGCGGAGACAGCGAGACCGACGATACAAGTCTCATGGCACATCCGAGCTTGCACAAGAGTGCCCTAGGTGGGCGCCTGCACCTGACATCGTGCGAGACGTCCACTGTGAGCCCCGGTCATCTCAACGGCGCCATCGAGCGTGCTCAGACCGTCAGCAAATACCTGTTGAGCCTGCTGTGAAGGATGCCCTGGTCGTTGGCCTGGGCCTCGCTGGAATGGGGGTGACCCATGCACTGCGGGGTGGAGGCCAAAGCTTCACCGTCGTCGATGTTCCACTGCCTCACTGCGGCTCACCGGTGGCCGCCGGGCTGATGCTGCCCATCTCTGGACCGCGCTGGGTACTACGTCCGCACTACGAGGCGCTGCTGAAGGCAGCAAAGGGCGTGTACGGCCCCCTTATGACCCCCGTCCGCGTCAACCGCCTACTGGGAGACGAACACGACCCCCAGCTGCACAAACGACAGCAAGACCCAGTCTATGCTCCGTATCTATCCGAACGGCAGCCATCCCAGCACGACGCTACCCTCGACCCTCACGGCCGCGTTCAGTGGCTCGCTCACTGTCTGGACGTACCGGCAGCATTGCGGGAAGCTCGCGAACAACTCATCTCGGAAGAGAGACTTGTTCAAACCTCATTCTCGCTGATTGATGTGACGTTCCACAAGGACCATGTGGACTACCAAGGCAGAGCCTACCGTTGGCTCATTCTATGTACCGGACACCGCGCTATAGAAGCGCCGCCCTTCGAGTGGCTGAGATATCGCCCTTCGCATGGTGAATGGTGTGAGCTACATCCGCTCGATGGACTCGACAACGGCATTTTTGAGCGTCGCCACTGGCTCCACCAAGAGTCTACACGTACACGGTTTGGCTCCACCTATGAGAGCAAAGACCTCGACGCAGGCGTGACGGCGGCGGGACGAAAAGCTCTTATCGAGGCCGCGAAAATGCTTGTGAATGCCGATGTTCGCATAAAAAAACAGTACGCAGGTATCCGCGTCGCGGCTATCGACTGGTCCCCGTATGTGGGCACCTCCCCCAAGCAACCCAGAGCCGCACTGCTAGCCGGGCTGGGCAGCACCGGAGCGCTCCTCGCGCCGTACTGCGGTCAGGCGTTGGTCAGCCATCTCATGAATGACGTTCCTCTTCCGTCTTGGCTCAACCTTGCTCGTAGGGAGCGCGACCGGGTGAGACCTAAGTAGACGCGTGCCCTGCGTCGGTGTCGTAGGCCGAACGCTCGTGTAACCATTGGTCGAAACGCTATCGCCCAAGCAGCCTTGGCTGCAGCTGTGCTATGCCAAAACTGGAAAGCCGATTATCGGATGACCCAGCCCCTCGAACCGTGTCGAGCTGGCAAGCACTCACAGCGGTCGGCGGAATTTCACCATGGCAGATAAGTCCCCCAAAAAACAGGCTCCAACTGTAAAGCTCTCCACCAAAGAGAAGCAAGACCGCAAGAAGGCGAAGAAGGCAGGTAAGGCAGCAGCCGGCGCTCCAATCCCGTCGTCGAAGAAGTAAAGCCAGCGCCAATGCGCCGACCGAGGCCGATGCAAAACGTCGACCTCGGTCCTGTGGTCACGCGAGGACTAGGCCACCATTCCGAAAATGGCCTACCCATCGCTGTGCTCACACCCTAGCGGAAGCCCTTACGACCTTTGTGTCGACCATCACACCATGGCTTGTTCTTCGACTTTCCACAGCGACACAGCGTGGCTCGGTCACCCGGCTGGCCCTCCAAGGCATCGACATTCACGTCGTACGCTCGCTGCAGACGAATCTCGCCCCCTTCAACAATATCGACGTCGCACTCAGCGTTCGAATCGCCATCCAGGTCTGCACCTTTCGACTCTACCGATAGCGCCCCCGAAGGACACAGCCCGACCACTCGGGCAATCTCAACGGCGGCACCGTCGTCTCCGGCGAGCTCAGCCTCACGAAGGGCCCCAAGCGGCTTGCAGTACAAGACATGCATGCAGGCGTTGGGGTTGAAGTGGGTGCGAACCGTACGGCCTTCCCACGTCTTGATGGGCTTGAAGTCCTTGAGCTCGTTTTCGCCTTTAAACTCCACAGTTCGGTGGCTACCGTCGCAGAATGGGGCGTTTTTGGACTCACCACAACGGCACAGGAAGACATCGCCGTCCGTCTCGACGAGCTCGCCGCAATATCGAACGCGGTTGGCGTTACTCACTTTGATGGGACCGTCATCGAAGATGGTGACGGACAGCTTGTTTGACAAGGGACCTCCTCAAGCCGAAGATGGCATGGGTTGAACCCAGAGTACCATCCATCCAGCGCACAACCGATGCAATCTTCGGCTCCGCCGCAATCCCCCATCAACGTACAGGCCAGGCAACGACCGACTGTCTAGAGCGGACCTCGGCCATGGCTCGACGCGCCCGTTGAACTTCCTCACGCAACGTCTCTGCCTGATCCAAGACATCGCCGGTGAGAATGCCACGGACCTCCTTACGCAGCGACGTCAATTGTGCGGAG
>JBLHSN010000153.1:0-12901 GCA_047626195.1 Myxococcota bacterium | reverse complement strand
TCCCGGCTCGGGCTGTGGACAATGACGCGCTTGTGGGGGACAAAAGGCTTTTGTTCATCTCGACGCGCAACGCCGCTCGCCCACATCTTTTACAGCCGTCCGACAACAGCTTTGATTTCGGCATTCAGACAAGAAGAGCCCCCGCCTAGCCATGCCCTTCCAGCTGCAAAGAACGATGACCATGAGGGCGTCGTGAGGCGCCAGCTCGGAGAAATGAAGGCCGCCTGCCGGCCTGCCGAATCACCGAGAATTCGTACCCGCTACGCCGTCTCAGCGAACCGCTTGAGGAGTGCTAAGCCAGCTGGACCTGACTTCTCGGGGTGAAACTGAACACCCCACACCCGGTCTCGCTGCATGGCAGCGGCCACGGGTACCGAGTGGTCGGAGGTTGCTACGACGCCATCTGCTGCGGCTGAGATGTAGTAACTATGGGCAAAATAAGCATACATGTTGCCGTCGACGGGGCCCGAACCAGAGACGTCATTCCAGCCCATGTGGGGGACGGTTCCGGTGTCTGGCAATCGCTCAACGGCGGCGTCGAACACTCCGAGACCCACGTGTTCACCGCGCTCCGTGCTCGTCCGGCACAACAGCTGCATCCCCAAGCAGATTCCCAATAGTGCGCCTTTTTCATGAAGGTGCATCAGCAACGCATCATGCAGACCGGTCTCATGCAGGCGAGCAATCCCCGAACCAAAGGCGCCAACGCCGGGCAGCACAATCCGGTCTAGGCCACGCATGTCTGCCGGCGTAGATACCAGCCGGACAGCCGCTCCCACATGCTCTAATGCACGCCGAACGCTGAACAGGTTGCCAGCGTCGTAGTCAATGAGCCCAATCAATCGAAAATTTCCTTCGTAGAGGCCAAGGTCTGCGTACCGTCTTTCCGGCTCGCGGCGCGGAGGGCGCGGCCTAGTGCTTTGAAGGTGGCTTCCACTACATGGTGGTAGTCGCGTCCGCGCAGGACATCCACATGAACGTTGGCACCCAGATGGTCGGCCAGCGCCTTGATGAAACCTTCCAGAACCGTGAGATCAATCACCGGCGTGTACACGCTCTTGGGCCCGCCCTTCCACACCACAAACGAACGCCCGGAGAGGTCCACGGCAACACGGACCAATGCTTCGTCCATCGGCATGTAGGCATGCCCGGTGCGCTCGATTCCCTTGCGGTTTCCAAGCGCCTTCAGCATGGCCTGGCCAAGCACAATGCCAGTATCCTCCACCGTATGGTGGGCATCGATGTGCAGGTCGCCGGTGGTGCGAATGTAAAGCCCAAGCCGGCCATGTCGCCCCATAGCGGTGAGCATGTGGTCGAAGAATCCGTGTCCGGTGTCCACATCTACAGCACCCCCATCAAGGTTGACGGTGACGGTAATGTCGGTCTCTGCACTGGTTCGTGTTGCGGTCGCTTCACGCATGGGTGGCCTCCAACAGGGCTCGTAAGAAGGGGTTGACGCCAACGGTGACAACGTCTGCCCCGGGAACATCGGTGACCTGGGTCACGACGCGGGCAAAGGATAGCCGACAGTCGGTCAACGGTCGGGCAGCGACTGCGCAGTTCTGGTCATCGATGCTATCGCCAATGAACCATGCACGACCGACATCGAGCAGCGGCAAAAGGGCATGGGGGTCGGGCTTGCGCGCGTCTTCACTCGTTCGAACCGCGTCGAACCGAATGCCGAGACGGGCATTTGCCAGGTCCATCTCTTCACGATTGCGCCCGGTGCACGCACACAGACTCACGCCGGCATCCATCAGCGCATGGAGCAGGGACAGGTCGACAAGAACCGTCTCGGTGTGAGCCACGGTTCGGTAGACCGCCATGCAGCGATCGGAGACATCTCCAGGGTCGTCTGTGCGTCCGATAAAGGACCCGACTCCCGCATTCGGCACAAGAAGCTCAGCGAGTGGCGTGGTGTCCCCGGTTCTGCGCTGCCAGCGAGACACGGTGATGGCGGCGCGGGTGAGGTGCCAATCGTCGTTAAAACCACCGGCGCTTTTAAACGCGGAGATACCGTCATCGTCCAGCTCACCGCCGTGTTCACCAACCACTTGTTTGGCGGCTGCGTAGAAGCTTGCGTGGGTATCCAACAACACCTGATCGATATCCAGCACCAACCGATCCGCAGCCGTGACGGTTCCGGTCAGCATTCGTCTGATGCCATGGCCTGCAGACGAACTTCAATCGCGCGCGCGTGGCCAATCAGGCCCTCCGCCCGGGCGAAGGTCGCTACATCAGCGCCGTGTTCCGCCAGCTCTGCTTTGCCGAAGTCCACCACATTGATGCGCTTTTCGAAAGCGGACACTCCCAGTCCCGACTGGAACCGCGCCGCACCGCCTGTGGGCAGGGTGTGGTTCGGCCCCGCCAAGTAATCTCCCAGAGGCGCTGGGGACCACCCCCCCAAGAACACCGCGCCCGCAGAGGTCACTTTCGCTAGAAGCGCTTCTGGGTCAGCCACTTCGAGCTCCAGATGCTCGGGCGCGTAGGCGTTGACCACCTCTGCCGCCTTCACGAGATCTGGCACCACACAGACCGAGCCGTTGTCGGCCAAGGCCCGCTCCGCCACCGGAATCGGCTCCTCGGCCAGTATCTGCGGAATGCGCTTGAGGACGGCCTCAGCGAGGTGGGCTGACGTGGTCACCAGCAAGCACGAGGCGCGCGGGTCATGCTCGGCCTGGGCAATCAGGTCACGGGCCACCCAATCGGCATGCGCGGTGTGGTCTGCCACCACACATACTTCCGACGGTCCAGCGTCTAGGTCAATGCCAACCCGACCCGATACCAGCCGTTTTGCCGCGGCTACCCAGGCATTTCCAGGACCTACAATCGCATCCACTGCCGGAACTTCGTCCGTTCCGTACGCCAGTGCTCCCACCGCCTGAGCGCCGCCAATGCGGAACAAGCGAGTGACACCGGCTAGACGTGCAGCGTAGGCAACCGCCGGGTCGATCAGACCGTCCTTTCCAGGTGGGGTGACCATGATGACGTTGGAGACACCGGCAACAGCTGCTGGAATCGCGAGCATCAGCACGGTGGATGGGTAGCGCGCCCGGCCGCCAGGAACGTAGATGCCCACGCTCGCCAGCGGACGAACCTCTTGGCGACACACACCCACGGTGTACGACCGCCCTTTCTGCGGCTCGTGAAAGGCGCGAATGCGCTCGGCAGCTACCTTCAAGATGCGCTGCAGCTCGGCCGGACAGCGGTCCGCAATCGCGTCCCACTCCGTACCAACCAGCTCTGAGCGGACGAGCTGCACGCCATCGAGGGACGCAGTCAGACGCAGCACGGCGCTGTCCCCGTCCCGCAGGACGTCGGCAACAATGGCTCGCGCTTGGGCCTCCACCTTGGGGTCGCTGCGAGACGTCTCACGACTGGCGTCGAGCCACGCTCGGTCCGCGGCATTGTCCCAATCCAGACGTCGCATCTACCCCTCCATCAGAGCTGCGATAGCTCGCTTGACCGCCTCTGGGCGCAGGTGCCATGCCGCCCGATTGACGATGATATGTGCCGAGACCTCAGCAAGCGTCTCGAGGACCACCAAGTTGTTCTCTTCGAGTGTCTTGCCGGTCTCTACCAAGTCTACAATCGCGTCAGCCATTCCGGTCAATACGCTGACTTCAACCGACCCCTGTAGCGGGACAATATCGGCAATCAGGCCGCGTTCAGCCAGCGCTCGAGCGGCCGTCTTCGCGTACTTACTCGCCACCCGCAGCGTACCTTGGGCATGAAGGGCGGCAATGTCCAGATCGGCAGGTCCACACAAGCACAAGCGACACTTACCCAGACCAAGATCATAGGGAACCAACACATCTGCCCCGTTTTCAGCCAAGACATCTGAGCCCACCACGCCGACGTCGACCACGCCTCGCTCCACGTACACGGGAACATCTGGGTCTTTCAGCGGCAAGAACTTCCACGGTCCACGCTCGAGCACAAGCCTGCGCGAGGCCAGATCTTCGGCAGTCGGTCCTTGTTCGCCAAGGCGTGCAACCAACGCCTTGAGCATCCGCCCCTTCGGGAGTCCGAAGGTCAGGTCGGACAATGGACGGTCTTCAGTGAGCGCCAGCGTATCCAAGTCCAAAGACACACCAACCGCCGGACGTGACGCACCATAGCGACCGACCAACGCGTCGTAGCGGCCACCACCCGCTACGGGGCCAGCCCCTCCAGGAACGTAGATATCGAACACTGCGCCGGTGTAATAGGTCGGTGTGCGGACGTGAGCTAAATCAATGGTCACATCGATATTCGGCAAACGAACCAGTAGCTCAGCCAAGTCATCAAGCGCGTCATCACATCCAGGCAGGACCGCTCGCGCTTTGTCCAGCACCTCTGGACCGCCCGCTAGGTCGAGCAAGGCCTGCACAGCAACACGGCGCTCGGGGGTCAGGGCCTGCACTTCGGGCAGAGCCAACAACGCCTTGCGGTCACGGCGGTGAAGTGCCAAGCGGACGCCGGTCGTAGACGGCAACACACGGTCGACGACAGCCACCGACCCAACAGCCACCTGGGGCCGCAGTCCCAGAGCACGCAGGGCATCCACGGCGACTTGAATCACTGCGGCCTCTCCCTCGGGACCCGAGATGCCGAACAACTCAGCACCGGCCTCGCGGGTTTCCACCACACCGCCGTCTGCTGAATCAAAGGTAGAACCTCGATAAGCCAAGCGGAGAGGGCCGTCTACGTCACGCAATCGGGTCGCAGCAATTCGCGCGACAGGACCGGTGAAGTCCGAGCGGACAGACATGACCCGCCCCTTCGAGTCCACCCACCGCGGTGCGCCCGTACCGCCCGTGAACACCTCGGCCACATCCACGGTTGGTGGCGTAACTTCAACATAATTCGCCGCGTTAATCACGCCGAGCACAACGTCCTCCACATGACGCAGACGCTGGGTTGCAACCGCCAAGTGGTCGGTACTTCCTGGGGCGGGCCACGCGTATGGAACAGACACAGACTCTCCTAATCAGCGTCCGAGGCTAACGGTTCGCACACACGCGTGAGACCCAGAAGACGTCCTGTTCCGTCGCAGCCCCGCCGCACATCGTTGCGGCTACCCGCCTGAGGCGGCTCGCAGGGCGCCCCTACCTTGCGCTATGGTCTCTCCCCCAAGAGGTTCGAATGTCCGCATACGCCACTCGGCATCCGCTAGTAGGTAGGTACTCATCCGCCTTACTGCTCCTTCTCCTGACGGGATGTCGCATCAGCCTGCCCACGCAGGTCGACACCGCTGACTTGACCGGTATTGACGACATCACCGACGTCATAGACGGCGACACGGACGCGAACGAGGGCACCGATCCCGACCAGGGCACCGATCCCGCTGTCAATGTGCCACCCACCGTGACCATCAACGCCCCAGGTGACAACGCCCTTCTGTCCGGCACCGAACCTATTGTCTTCGTTGCCACCATTGAAGACGACAACGGGCTGGACGACATCGCGACCATCGAGTGGAGCACCGATGGCGGAGCGACCGAGACCTCACAAGCCGGGCGTGACGGACGCACCCAGGTCGCGTTGCCGTTGCTGTCGGGCGCTCATGTTGTGACCGTCACGGTCGTCGATGTTGACGGCGCCAGTGCTGAAGACGACGTGCGCGTGGACATTCTGCCCGATGACGTCAGCGCCGCCATCAGCACCCCCACCACGCTGCAAGAGTTCACCATCAACACCCCCATCGATCTAAGCGGCATGGTGTGGGACAGCGATGGTGATGTCACTAGCCTGATAGCCGAGTGGAAAGCTGACCTTATTGGATCACAACTGGTGGTTGACCTGGGTACGAGCGTGGTCGCTTCCAACGGAATCACCGAGACCGAGTGGTTTGGAACCGCCTTTGCCGGTGACTGGACGCTTCGCCTGACCGCGACGGACGAGCTCGACAATCGAGGTATCGCCGAGGTCACTATTCGCCTGATCGACCCCGACCTAATCGACGCTGACGCTGACGGCGTCTCCGTCCTAAACGGTGACTGCAACGACGACGACGCAAGCATCAATCCCGACGCCTTGGAGACCTGTGGCGACGGCATCGACAACGACTGCAACCACCTTGTTGACGACAAAGACGATGACTTGGATGACTTCATCGATGCAGACTGCGCCCAAGATTACGACGGCCCACTACCCGCAACCGATTGCAACGACGACGACGCAAGCATCAATCCCGACGCCACGGATGTACCGGACGCGAATACCGTCGACGCTAACTGTGACGGCTTTGATGGGGATGTCAATGGCGGCATCTTCGTCAGCGTTGGCGCCTCCGGTATCGGAACATTGGATGACCCCATGGGAAGCATCCAGACAGCCATTGATACCGCAAGCTCAAGCGATGCTGTGGTGTATGTGAGCACCGGAACGTACACCGTAGCAGACATGATTCAGCCGGCCGATAACACCACCATCTTCGGCGGGTATGACCCCCGTAACTGGACTCAGACCCACACACGCGCAAGCATCTTCGAGGTTCAACAAGCCATCGCAATGGGGGCGAGCAGCACCAACGATGTCACCCTGGACGGACTCACGCTCCTATCGGCCGACGTCTCCCGAGCCGGTGGCACTTCCTACGGCCTTCGCCTCATCGAATGCGACGGCTGGACGCTTGGGAACATGACCATCGTCGCCGGCTCCGGAGGCAACGGAAGCTCCGGTAATGGGACTGGGACCCCTCCCCTGATTTCGGGTGATACTGGCCTTGCCGGCCAGCCCGGATGCGAACAATCCAGTGGCGGATGCTCCGACTGCGACAGACCTCTGGGTGGCTCCGGCGGTAACGCTCGGACATGTTTCGTGACCAGCGGGTCCAGCGGAAGCGGCGGAACCGGTGGAGCCGCTGGCAGACACCGAGATGATGGAGCCAACGGTACCGCTGGCAACCCAGCCTCTGGGTCGATGCCCGGTCAAGCCGGCGCGCCCGGACCAGGACGGCCTGCACAACAGGGCGATACATCGGATGCTGCCTACAACGGCCAACCGGGGATGGCGGGTGGAAACGGAGACCCCGGCTCGCCCGGTCGACTCGACTACACAGCCACCGGCCTGATTCCCATCAGCGGTACATCCGGCACCGCGGGTGGAAATGGCGGAGGCGGAGGTGGAGGCGGAGGCGGAGGTGGAGGCCGTGTCGTATGCGATAGCTACGGAGGCGGCGGAGGCGGAGGCGGAAGCGGTGGATGCGGCGGCGCTGGAGGTAACGGCGGCGGCTCGGGTGGCGGGTCCATTGCAGTCTACGTGTGGGGAACGGTCATCGATCTGACCGATGTCCGCTTACAGACCGACGGTGGCGGAGACGGCGGAGACGGCAGCTCGGGCCAGATTGGCGGAATCGGCGGCGAGGGAGCTCTTGTGGGCTCGGAGGCCGGAAATGTGTATGGCGGAGCCGGCGAACAAGACGATGGGTCGAACGGTGCCAAAGGGGGCCGAGGCGGCGGAGGCGGCACCGGTGGGAACGGCGCAGGAGGCTGTGGCGGCCCGTCACTAGGCATCCTCTCCGGCAACAACTCGACCGTCGACCACACCCTGCTCGACGTGTCGCTAAGTCCGGCGGGCCAGCACGGACTCGGAGGCGCGGTGTGCGGCCAAGGCGCAGGCGTGGCTCAAGACATGCTGGAAATCCAGCCGTAGGGAGCGATTATCAGCGGTAAAAGTGGGTCTGTAAGAACTCACTCGTCACTGCGTTGTCCAATCCACAACTGGAGACGCCATGAAGCTGCCCATACGGACCCCGTGCCCCACTCGTCCCATCCTGACCGATGCGGGAGACGGCACAAGCCGCTGTTCGCGTTGTCCCAAGCGCGTGCATCACTTGTCGCGGATGACCGAAGATGCTGGCAAGGTACTCATCGAACGATCAAAGACAGAAGACGTCTGCGTCCACTACATCGCCGACCAACGCGGACACATTCAATTTGCCCCGGTTATTCGAGCCGCGGCAGCCGTTGCCTTTCTGGCGGTCTCTCCCGTGGCCATGGCAGACGGCGGAGATGTGGTCGCCAGTGCCTTGGCCGAGGTCAATCGCATCCAGGACGACGCGAGTCCGAAGCCATCCGTTTCACCGGACGCCGTGACGGTAGCCACGCAGACCAACCAGGACCGTGGCAGTGAATCGTCCGCCAGTACTCACGGCACCGAGCCGGAGATAGACCCCGAAGATTCCCTAATATTCTTGGGCGGTATCTGACCCTGGTCGGCCTTCACCAGGGTGAAGCGACGTGGTCGCACAATCGAGTGAGTGCACTGTAAGAACGGCGAAGCCCTGGCGTTGTCCAACCGTCACCCGGAGCCCACCATGAAGCTCAGCCTACGCAGTCCTTGTCCCATACGCCCCACTCTGACCGGCGTCGGCGACACCACCAGCGCTTGTGCCTTGTGCAAAAAGCACGTGCATCACCTGTCGCGCATGACCGAAGCCGAAGGCAGAGCCACACTGGAGCGCGCCAAGACCGAAGACACCTGTGTTCGGTACGTCGCTGATACCTGTGGAAACGTGATCTTCGCCCCCAAACTACGCCGTGTCGCCGCCGCCGGATTGCTCGCTTTCGCACCGGTTGCATTTGCCGACGGCGGGGAGGGTGTCGCACAAGCGCACGCGGAGATGAACCGCGTGCAGAACGAGATGAATGAGGTCGGTATGGACCCAACACGAGTGATTGTCGACGCCACCGCTAACGCCAGCAATGCCCATCAGCATGCGTCGAAGACGGCGGGGACAGAGCCTAGGTTGGAGCCGGAGGTCATGGTGATGTGGGATGGAGGCATCTAGAGCCAACGACCCGTATCGGTCACGGATGGGGTCAACGTCACCACGGACCCGTCGTACCGCCGAACAAAGACCGCGAGGCCCCCATCAACGATGACACCATCACCGATGAGGGATGCGTAGCCAACAGAACTGTCTGACGGCAACGACGCGTCCGAGCGCTGCGAGCTACCGATGAGTCGGCTCCGAGGACCGTTCGGTCGCCAACGGGAGCGCGACGTCCGATGACCGTCCCCGCACCAATTGTGCTGTCCACGCCCACAACTGCACCGTGTGAAATGTAGACGCCTTCCTCTAGACCTGTACCCGCTCCGACGCTCGCTCCGGGTCTCACGACACCACCCGGGTGGATGATGACGCCGGGGGCGAGCATCACTGAAGCGTCGACGTCCGCATCGGGGGCGATGCATGAGTCGTCGATACTGTCGAGGTCGGTGTCGACAGGGTCAAGACCCGCCGCGCAGGACGCCCCTTCTGCGAGCTCGAACGTCAGTACATCGGGAAACGAGAGCGCAACGTCCGTCAAGTAGTCGTTGGTTGGATGCGGCCGATGTACGACGTGCGTCAGCGTGAAAGGGCACGGCGTGGTGGGTAGGAGCACGTTGTGGATACGCACCACAACTTCAGTGCCCACGGCGATTGTGCTGCCGCCAGTACGCCAAGCATACAGTCCCCTGTTCGTCTGGTTGCCAGAAGTACCTGCGAAGTAGCCAGCACCCCGCGAGAAATCGACGGTGCCGTCTATCCCTGAAACGAGCTCGACAGTGGCGCTACTGTCCTCCACATCCGTATCGAGTTGGATGCCAAATCGTAATTTCGAAGGTGGTCAGCGCACCCGGCGCAGTGTCGCTAACCGAAACATCCACGTCGAAGATTCGACTACGACCGTTGGAAGCTCTGACACTATTTCCGTAGGCGTCTGTGGTGACATCTCCCAGTTGCTCAGCGGCCAGTGACATCCAGGCGGATGTCGATAACCGGGGTCACCTGACTGTCGAGAATGGCGTACTTCGCCCCAAATCGCGCACAAGGTCCTTGGTCAGCAGCTCCATATGGGACCTCTCCCAAGAGTAAGATCCCGCCGCTGGGCAGTGCGGTGAGCTTCTGGAAGTCGACGAGGCTGAGGTTAGCCAAATTGGAGTGGGTCACCAAGACGGCGTCCGTCGACCCACCATGCCGGAGATACACGGAGCCTGCCGTCCTAGTGAAGTTGTTGAAGCGCGAGGGTGTTGTCACCCCCGGAGCCAATCTTTCACCGCCATTGTCAGAGAAACTCCGATCACGGTCCCAGCTGAATGTGCCGTCGCCGTTGCATTCGCACAATCGGGTCCGCACAACAAATACCTCACCGGCCGGACCGACATCCACGTGGAGGTCCACCCCTGTACATCGCTACACTCGTTGCAGGAACTGCTGGTACCGCCGGCATACCCTACAGCCTACAGGTCACCGTCTGGGGTCGCTTTGATGTCGGTTATCCTGTACCCGTTGAACGAGTACGGGGTCTGGGGCCAGGTCACCTGGACAGACTCTAGAGTCAAATCGAACACGTCGATCTGCTGAGCGGACGCCATGGGCGCTACGCAGAACGCAGGGTGAGAGTGAGAAGAATAGCGCGCATAGGTCTCTTCAAAAGATCGTTTTCGTCGCCTGACCTCATCTTTGGACCCTCCGAACATCGACGGCTACCACGCCTACCCAGGAAATACCCGAAAGACGCCAACGGCATTTCCAAGTGAAAATGATCTGGGCGAAGCCCTACTGAACAGACAAGAAAGTCGGCGTCCTAGGACATCGACACAATCAAACGCCGTCCTTGCACGACGTAAAAAATGACGTGTAAGAACTACTGGGCCGCTGCCTTGTCCCAGTGTCACCCGCAGTCTACCAAGAAGCCCAGCCTACGCCCTGCGTGCCCAGTCCGCCCCACTCTGGCTAGTTCTTAGGTACGACTAGAATCCAGCACTCACCCGAATTCGCTCCTCCCCAACACCACCGCGCTCGTCACGGACCCGGAAGCGCACCTCAAGGTCGTCGTTACAGTCGACCTCAGTCCGCTGAAGGTCGAACTCCCCCTCCCAGACATCGGTCTGGGTGCGCGATTGAACCAACGGCATGGATGCGACCTGTCCATCCGGACCCAACAAGGTGGCATTGACTCTGGCAACGTCACGGATGCCGTCTTCGTCGAACACGTGAGACTCCATCAGCACATCAAATAAACCGTCGCACTGGGCACTGGTGCCGAGAAACTCAGGGCGACTGTCCGCACCAGGGAGCCCGACGCGGAACTCCCCATCTTCGTAGCGAACAACATCGGTGAGGTCTTCGCATCCGGGAGCGAGCGAGCCAACAGCAAACGTAAGCATGAGAGTGAGCCAGACGCGGGACATACTGTCCTCCTTGATGCCCACGTGGACGCAGCCCCCCCATACAATCGTCAGTCCAGCGACGTCTCGTGACGACACACGCAATCGCGAAGGCTAGCGGGTACCCACCCGAATGATCTGCCAGCGACTCGCGGCCGTCGACCCAGCCGGACCGAGAGCCGGCTTATCCGGTGAAACAGCTGGATAAAGAATGTTTTCGGCGCCGAACGCAACGACGGACAACTCGTAGCCCAACACCGAATCGCCAGTGAATTGCCAGCTCTGCACGGCGCTCGTTGCATCCACAGACCCCAGAGCAGGTACAGCAGTGAGCGATTCAGCACCGAGAGCAAGGTCCGCTAGTACCGACTGATTACGAATCCGGAAACCACCGTTCACTAACTCAAAACGCCATTCTTGGGTCATCGAACCCGGGGATTCGGGTTCTAGATGTACAACGTCTTCCCCATCGCTGCCCGGGCCCAGCGCCAGTCGTTGGTCCGGTGTAGCGACCGGAAACACTGCATAGACCCCTTGGTCATCGAACAGGACCGTACTGAACTCAACCGTGACCAGCTCTGGCATGAATGCCCCAGTCTGACCGACCAATCCGTCGACCTCTATTGTGTAGACCACGCGCCCTTCAGACAGGGGAATATCCGAGGTCAGGACCACAAAACGGCGGTCAAAGAGGACGGTCGCTGGCACCCGTTCATCGCCCCTCCACAGCTCCACGCGGGCCGCCTCAGACGCAACAACATCAATGTTCTGCGCCATATCCACAACCAGCAGCGCATCCTGGGCCACACCAACGGCGCCATCGACAGGAACCGAGCCTACTGACGTCATGGTCTCATCCAGCTGGACCCTAAGTGTGGCGTACGTTGACCGCTTTGCCGACGCGATGGAACTGGTTTCCTGTTGTACGGACTCACAGGTGACGTCTTCCAACAACACGACGGAGAGCTCGTAGTCCCCGGGCTCATCCACAACAGCACCCGACTCTTCAACGCTGTAGCCAGACCCCGGAAATGGTCCTGCAGACTCGATCTCAGCACACGAATTGAGCGTGTCATCCACCAAGGTGAGCACCACCCCCACGCAGTCCGGACAGCCTTCCGAGTTCCACCACCGACCCAAGTAGGTGTAGATGATGTCTTGGGTGTGAAACGCCGTATTCAGCCCATCGGCGGTGACATCGGCGTTTAGCGTTGCGGCGTCGAGGGTCCAATCAAAGGCAGACACATCCGCGCCAGGCTCCACGCTCCGACCGGAATCCGAACCGTCGCTGCATGCAAAGCCTAGCAATACCCATCCGACCGAAAGACGCATTCCATCCTCCATGGCAGGTAGAAACATAGCTCCGCTAAGCCCTATCGGGGCAACTACTTGGTGTTCACGTAGTTAGACTTACAGCAACAAAACGTGCTCATGCCGTTGGTTCCTCCACAGTAGTTATTGCCATACCAGCCCGCAGCCACAACCTGGTTCGAAGCCCGGGATTCTGGCTGTGCGGAGCCAAGCGAGACACTGCCGTAGCAATAGAAGTTCGAGTACGGTCCCCCGCTTGCAACGTCCTGCGCATCGCACGCGCTGTTGCAGCTAACGCCGTTGGAGCGGACCACGAGCATAGACCCATAGCCAAAACCGCTGACCATTCCCGAGCACATGCCCACCGCCGCCACATGGCCCAGCGTGCTCTCCGTTGAGTACGGCAATGCGGCATTGGCGACCTGCGCTACAACGACGTCCAGGTCAG
>JBLHSN010000152.1:0-12997 GCA_047626195.1 Myxococcota bacterium | reverse complement strand
TGCCAGCGGCGAGTTCATCGGTGTCGAACATGCCGTCGGTGTCTGCGTCGAAGAGTGCCGACGCTTGGTTGTGGGTGTCTTGGCCCCAGCAAGCGAGTAGTCCATCTTCGCGTAGTGCACAGGCGAAGAGCTTTCCAAGGGCAATGTCGACGAATCGTCCTGCCGGGATGTCGGCGTTATTGATGGCCGCATTGCCCCAACAGCTGAGGGTACCGAAGGGGTCGATTGCGCAGGTAGACCCAAACCCGAGGGCGACGTCGACGAACTCACCGTCTGGGGCGTCGGTCTGGCCATCGCGGTTCGAGCCAAAACAGGCCAATGTGCGGTCGGTACGAATGCCGCACGCTGAGCTAGCTGGACCGGTGACCAAGGCTGTGAAAGGGCCTGGCGGCGGGCTGAGGCTGAGGGCGTTCCAGCAGTCTCCTTCACCGGCCGCAGTCAAGCCGCAGTGGTTGGCACTGCCCGAGTCGTGGGAGGTGAAGACCACGTCTGTGGGCTCCGTTCCGGACACCGTGCCCCAGCAGTCGACCTGACCGGAGGCATCCAGTCCACACGCTGAGTAATAGCCAGCGCTAAGGTCGATGAATGGCCCAGGTGGCTCGCTTCCAACGCCCAGGGCGGTACGGCCAAAGCACTCGACGCTGCCATCTGTGCGCAGACCGCAGCCGAAGTCTTCTCCCGCGACGAACTGCTCGAAGGAGCCGGGTGGCGTGTTGGTCCAGTAGTCGCCGCCGTCCGAGAAGCCGAGGTAGTCGGAGCCCCAGCAGGTCACCGCCCCGGTGACGTCGTCGAGTAGGCAGCCGGTGCGAGAGGTGGCCGAGAGACGGTCCTGGGGCACAACCTCTGTAAAGACGTCTTCGCAGGCGTCGAAGCTTACGCCGCGTGGCACCAGGGTGTCGGCCGGCACCAGGCAATTGGCCGGAATGGTGACGTCTGCGCGGAGCTGAACGCCGTCTTCAAGACGGGCGTTGTCGCCAATCGTAGAGGTTCGACCCATTCTGACGCCGTCCGCAACGGCGACACCGTTGCCAAAGATACTGCCCTTTCGGATGCGCGCACTGGTGCCGATTCGACTGAATTCTCCAAGGAACACTTCGGGTCCGAGTGTCCCGCCGACGCTGCTGCCCGTGCCGATGGATGTGCTTCGACCCAGTACGGCTGTGGACCAGATATTCGCGCCGCCTGAGAGGTTGACGAGTGCACCAATGACAGCACCACCGTCGATGGAGGCTCCGGGCCCAACGAGCGTTGCGAAAGACAACAGCACGCCACTGCCAACCGAGACGTCATCTGCAAGGCTGACCGAATGGCCGACAACAGCATCGCTGCCAATCGACACGTCATGTCCGACCTGAGCACTGCGGGAGATAATGGCATTTGCGCCAAGAGTGCTCTGAGCGGGACCGTCTAAGAAACCCAGAACTGTGGCACGTTCACCAATCGTGGCTCCCTCGGCCAAGCTGACTGGAGGTCCTACGGTTGCGCCAAGTCGGATGGTGGCGCCGGTGGCTAGGGTCATTGATGGGGCGACTGAGGCGTCCGGTGAGACACATCCTAGCGGCCGTCCGTCTTCACAAATTTCTTGGGCTGATGCCGTAGAACTACTGAGCATAGACAGAGCGAGGAATCATCTCATGAGGCTTTCCGGGGCGGGTGTGCGACTTAAACGCTAGTCTGCAAATTCATAAGAGTCTGCTTTGACGATTAGAATCGGTTCATCGTTGCGCGCGGCTGTTCGTGCTCGTGTTCCCATGCAAACAAGATAGAGACATCCCCTAGTTGGAGATCCGAGATGGCCCACGCCTACATTATTGACGCCGTGCGCACCCCCGTAGGTCGGCGCAACGGTTCACTCGCCACCCAACACCCCGTTGAGCTCGGTGCGCTTCCGCTGCGCGCTTTGCTGGAACGTACCGGTATTCCCGCGTCTGCGGTAGACGACGTCGTCTACGGCTGCGTGACTCCCGTGGGTGAGCAAGGCGCGAACGTGGGCCGCATGTGTGCCTTAGAAGCCGGCTTCCCAGTCTCGGTCACCGGTGTTCAGGTCAACCGTATGTGTGGTTCGGGCCAGCAGGCGGTTGCATTTGCGGCAATGGGCGTGGCCTCTGGCTTCCAAGACATCGTCCTTGCGGGCGGAGTGGAAGTGATGAGTCGTGTGCCCATGGGCTCGGACATGTTCCTCAACGGCGAGATGGCTAGCTTTTCCAAGGAACTGTCTTGGCGCTACTCCATTATTCCGCAGGGACAATCCGCTGAACTCGTGGCTCAGCGGTATGGATTGACCCGCGCCCAACTCGATGCCTACAGCCTGCGCTCGCATGAACGCGCCGCTGCGGCGATTGATGCTGGCTACGTTGACAGTGAGCTGGTGTCGGTAGATGGCGTGCTCGGCACGGACGAAGGGATTCGTCGGAACACCACACTGGAGCGTCTGTCTGGCTTGAAGCCTGCATTCATTGAAGACGGTGTCATTACGGCGGGCAGCAGTTCGCAGATCAGTGACGGTGCGGCCGCCCTTCTTGTCGCCTCGGAAGCGGCAGTGAAGAAGTACAACCTGAAGCCGCGCGCTCGAATCGTTACAGCGGTGACTGCCGGTGTGGACCCGACAATTATGCTGACAGGTCCGGTTCCTGCGTCGGAGAAGGCGCTGAGCAAGGCAGGACTGACCATGGCGCAGATGGATGCCGTGGAAATCAATGAAGCTTTCGCCAGTGTGGCGCTCGGCTGCGGAAACGCTCTGGGTGTGGACTGGGACAAGACCAACGTCTACGGCGGCGCAATTGCCAATGGTCACCCGCTCGGCGCTTCCGGTGCCAAGCTCATGACCACGCTGCTCAACGTTCTCGAACGCCAAGGTGGCAGGTACGGGCTGCAGACGATGTGCATTGGGTTTGGTCAAGCGACAACCACTATTATCGACACGCACGTTTAGCATGGTGGGTGACTCGCCATTCCTCGACTCGATTCCATCCGGCGTAGAGCTGGACGCAGCCTCCGACCTGGCCGGTAACGACGGCGTTATCGATGAGGAAGTACGCGACTTACTCGGTGGGGAAGGCGCCAACGTTCGGGCGCTCTTCGACGCGCGCGACCACGTGCCCCGTGTGCGACCCATCTTAGTAGCGCTGTCGGCTCGAACAGCGGGGGCGTTGGATGTTGACCGACACGCTCTACATGCGGCAGAGCTTCTGCACTTAGCGCTGTCTGTTCATGACTTGGCCCTGGGCCAGCAAGGAGGCCGTCGCCGTCGGGTGGCTCGTCGTCTTGCCAAACGTTCGGTCGGATGGCTTGCTGGCAATCAGGTGGCTCTGCGTGCCCTAGAGCTGACTCGTCACACTTCCAATGCAGAAATCATGGGCGAAGTCGTCGATACGCTCCGTTCCTTCGCCGAAGGTCAGAGCATCAGCCGGGATGTCCACGACGGCCGCATTCCGAACCGCGATGACTGGCTCGAGCATGCGGACGCGACCACCGGGGCTCTCTTCAGCTTCTGTTGCCGGGCCGGCGCCCACCTAGCGGGTGCAGACGAGGCAACCGTGTCCACCCTGGGTCGGTACGGTCGGCACCTTGGGCGGATGTGGCATGTGGCGGAAGACCTGTCAGCGTTGCGGCTCGGCAACGGAACTGCCCATCTCCTCGGACGCGCCTGTGCAGGTCGGCCGGTGCTGCCGTTAATCCTGGCGACTGAGTCCGATGCCACCATGGGAGAGGCGTGGGCAGCACTCGTGCATGACCCCACCGCCGAAGCTGCAGAGCTGTTGGTCCATCAATTGAGCTTGGCCGGCGGTGTGAGTGCGACTCGTCGCATTGTGGCCCGCGAGAGCTGGGCGGCCCAGCGACTTCTGGTGTCGTTGCCGGACAGTCCCCACCGTCGAGCACTGACACGGCTAGCGGTGTCGCTTGCCAAGCCCAGCAAGCGGGACATTCTCTAGACCCTGACGTCTGGACGGCCGGGTTGGGCAACTGGAGGTCGACCCACTCGCTTCCTGCTGACTGCTTGAAGGACGGCCGCGTGACAGCGAGGGTCCCACAGCAGGCCATTGTGGCCCAAGCCATCGATGACGACTTCGTCGAGGCCTGCAATCCGGGCGCGTTCGGGTGGGAAGACCTGCTGGTCGTACCGTGCACGAATCACCGTAGTTGGAACCGGCTCAGGTCCTTCTGCGAGCTTGCGGACCCAGAGTCCGTCGGGCCGGAGGACGTCGTGAAGCCATGGGGGGGTGAGTCGCCACCACGCGGTTCCAGCGTGCGGGCCTCCGATGGCCACGAAGCGCCGTGTGTAAGCGGCTCCACCTTCGGTCTTGAGCCAGGCTCGGGTAGCGACAGCGCCCAAGGAGTGGCCGACGATGTCTACGGGGCCCAGCTCCGCACGGACAGTGCGTACGACGGTACCAATCGCAGCCATGATGTGCGGCAGGTCGCTGGTGGTGGACGGGTATGCAACTCGCTCGACTCTGGGGACGCCACTGAGCAGCAAGAATCTGGCCAGGTTTCGCAGGCAATCGGGGTGGCCCATGAACCCATGAACCAGGACGACGGGGGCGAGTCCACGCGTGGGCCGAGGGGTCGGTTTTGGCAGCGGGCGCAATCGAGCGATCGGCCACAGTCCGGTGCGCACAGTGGCGATTGCCTCTCGTACTGCCACGCGTCCCAGGTTCACCCTCATGTCCGACATCTGCGACTCCAACAGCGGTGGATAGCGCGTGGCGTTTCCGGTATAGTGCGCGGCGCCATCGAGGACCGCTGGTCCCACATGATACCCGGTGCACACGCAAGAGGATTGGTTGTGACGCGCGCTCTGACCGGCATCAAGCCCACCGGCAACGTCCATGTCGGAAATTGGCTTGGCATGATTAACCCTGCATTGGCCTTAGCTGACCAGTTCCAGGCGTTCTACTTCATCGCCGACTACCACGCGATGACCACCGTACGGGATGCGGCCAAGCTCCGACAGTTCACCCTAGAGACGACCGCCGCTTGGCTGGCGCTCGGGTTGAACACAGACCAGGCCACTCTGTTTCGTCAGTCGGACATCCCGGAGGTTTGCGAACTTGCGTGGATTCTGTCGTGTCAGATTCCAACGGGTGTTCTCGAACGTGGACACGCGGTGAAGGCTGCCAGAGAGGGTGGCCTAGACGTCAACATCGGCACGTGGTTCTACCCAGTGCTCATGGCGGCAGACATCCTGCTGTACGACTCGGAAATTGTCCCAGTGGGCAGAGACCAAAAGCAGCATGTGGAGGTCGCTCGCGACCTCGCCGTCAAGATGAACCACCAATATGGTGAAGGGACTCTGGTTGTACCCACCGTCTCCATCCAGGATGACGTCGCTACGATTCCGGGCCTTGACGGCAAGAAGATGAGTAAGTCATACGGCAATGAGATTCCGCTGTGGCTGCCGCCGAAGAAGTTGCGCAAGTTGGTGATGAAGATTGTCACCGACAGCACACCGGTGGAAGAGCCGAAGAACCCGGATGGTGACACGGTCTTTGAGCTGTACAAGCTGCTGGCGAGTGCCGAAGACACCGAAGCCTTGCGTCAGCGCTATTTGTCGGGTGGCTTCGGCCACGGACACTTCAAAGAGGATCTATTTCAAGCCCTCGAAGCGTTGCTGGCCGGCCCGCGCGAGGAGTTTCAACGTTGGGTCGCCGAACCGGACAGCGTTGCCGAAGTCCTACGACGCGGTGCAGGGCGTGCTCGTGAAGCCGCATCCGCAACCGTCGACCGCGTGCGTTCTCGCACGGGACTGACTTAGACGACCCCTTTTCATGATTTCGAAATACCGAGTCGCCACACGTCGAATGGTTTAGACATTCGACAGGGAGCCCAATCATGGCTTTTGCCTCATTCTCGTCCTCCAGCCGACGCTCCGAGCGTCTGACCGCGGAAGAGGAGAAAGAAATCGCTCGCGCCATCCGCAGCGCGGAGATGCGCGCCATGGATGCCATTACGGACATTCCAGAGGCGACCGACATTCTCACTCGCCGTCCTGACCGCGCCGAGCGTACTCGTGCTGGATCTGTGGACCGTCTGGAGTCAGCCGTCGAGCTGGTGTGGAAGATGTCCAAGAAGGACCCTACGTTTAAGAAGAACGGCCGCGAAGCAAAGGGTGCCTGGGCGGAAGCCGAGACTCTTCGCTGGCAGCTGGCCATGAGTGGTCGGCGTATTGCTCACGGTGAAGCTCGAAAGCTCGCTGGTCCTTTCATGGACGAAGAAGACTTGGTGCAAGAGGGCTACATTGGCCTGCTTCGTGCGGCCAAGCGCTTTGACCCGAACCGTGGCATTCGCTTTTCCACCTACGCTCGGTGGTGGGTGCGTGCGCAGATGACACGCGCCATCGACCACACCGGTCGTCCGGTCCGCTTGCCGGGTTGTGCCGTGGAACAGACGCGCAATCTGCGTAAGGCGATGAAGCGATTCGAAGCCGCCGGCATGGCGTACGGCATCGTGGACTTGGCTGCCGAAGTTGGCATCGACAAGGAACGCGCCGAGTTGTTGTTGTCTCAGGGCAGCACCATCTCGTTGGAGCAGCCCGTCGACGACGGTCCGCGTCCGCGTCCTCTCGAGCGCTTCTTGTCCGATGACGACGCCGTCAGCCCAGATGGTGAAGCCATCCAGAGCCAAGAACTGGCCCGGATGAAGGAAGCCTTCCGCGGTGTGCTGACAGAGCGTCAGCAGTTCGTGCTGACCCGTCGCTATGGTCTGGATGATGGTGAGTTCCGCACCTTATCGGAAGTCGGTAAGGAAATGGGTCTTTCCCGTGAGCGCGTTCGCCAGATCGAGCGCGAAGCGCTGCTGAAGATGCGCGACCAGAGTACGATTCGCGACCGCCTGTCCGAGCGCGACTAGTCGCGTGAGCGAGGTTGCTATTCTACGGGCGCGTTGCACGTATCCAGTCCAGACCGTCATGTATACGGTGAAGGACAGGGCGCTGTAGCTCGCCGGAAGCGACAATCCGAGAAGGGTTGAGGCGCTCCCATAATGTGGCGTCACCATCCGTAGACACGCACGACAGCCAGCGTCCGAACCTTGCAATGATATCCACGGCGCCTTGCTCGCTCGCGACCTGAATCAAGGTGAGGGAGCGGGGCAGGGCTGTGGGTTCTAAGTGTTCGACCGGCAACTGGTGGACCGACCAGCCGTCGCCAGAGAGGCTGCGTCCTGTGACGCGGGCCAAGGCACCGCGAGCCCGTGCTGTTGCGGCCTCGATAGGGCTGACTTCACCAATCGGCCACCGTTTCTGGGCGGCCGTCATGGCGCCGGCAAGGTACTCGACGGCCTTAGGATCGCTGGAAAAGACAACAGCGGGCGAAAAGCAACCTCGTCCATCATGGCGGGCCGCATCTTCGGCAACAGCGTTCCACTCTTTTGTGACGTAGGCGACCGAAAACCGATGACCGAGCTCAATGAATGCCCCAGTGATCAGTGGACGGACAGCGTCCATCGTCTCGTCTGTGCCCATGGCGACAACCAACTCGGCATCTGCAACAACCGCTCGGGCAGTCGTCGCGGTCAGCGGTAGCCCCACATGGGCTGCAGCGTCGACCATGCATTGGGTCCACCCTGGTGACGATGACGGGACCTTGAGGGTGACGCTCGTTCCACGAGCTAGCAGGACGGCGCACCATTCCAGGGGGGCGGTCAGCACCGTTCGCGCGCAGATGAGCACCGCTGTGGGGTAGGCCGGGCCGTCATCAATGGCATCCAGTGCATCGTTAGTCAGGGCTTGTAGGGCGCCATGCCACACCTCTTGTGCGCCGGTAGACGACAAGTGCGACTCCGGAACGGGAAGGGCGAGCAGCCGGTCTCGCCAGGCTTTGACATCTGCTGTTCTCATCGGGCTTCCCATGCATCTTCAATGGTCAGTGAGCAGCCTCGTGCCGGCGCACCCGGAAGACGCCCGTGCAAGGTCACTCGTCCATCTGCGTGCACAATCCCTTGGTCCAAGGTCTCAATTCGCACGGCTGAGTCCAGATTGCACAGGTCGAGGAATCGCAATTGACCTACGGTTTCTGGGAGGAGATCGACGCCTGTGATGGGGTCTGCGGCGGTTGGTAGTAGCCATGGCGGAGGCGTGAAAGGACCGCCTGGCTGTCCCCAAAGTTGCGAGGACAGCTCGGTCATGCCGTACTCGGTGACCACACGGCAGCCCAGTCGCCGTTGAGCGATGGAGAGGAGCTGGTCGCCGTCGAGCTTGTGGACGCGGCCCTTGAAGCCCCCGGTGACCATCAGCAAGCTGTTCTCTGGCGGAACCTGGCACTCCCCATCCAGCCATTCGGCGAGGGCAAATGCTGTGGACGCGATGAAGCAGGGGCTGGTCAGTGTGGCGATTCGGTCGTTGAGGGCCTGCCGCTGGAGAACTCCATGGTGGATATGCCAGGTAGTCTCCCCCACAGAACAGATGTCGCGCATGTTCGACACCATGTGCGACAGGCTGGCATCGGGCACGCGCGCGGGGTCCGAAAGCAACGCAACATGTTCGGCCGGTACTTCGCCTAGATACCGAGCTGCCCAGGCATTTGCGTTGTACTCGTACAGATCCGGTGAAGCCATGGCATGCACACCCCGGCCGGTGTGCGTGGTGCCAGAGGTGCGAAAGACGACCGGCGCTTCGTCGCGCGGGATGGTGCCAACGTGAAGCTGCTTGAACAGCGCCACCGGAACTGCGGGAATGTCCTGCCACGTCACAACAGGACCGTCTACCAAGCGTTCGGCAACGGTGTCTCGTTGAACTTGGTACTTCCAGATGTCTATGGCTAGGGGGCCGACGGACTCGTAGGACTGCCCATTGACGGACGCGGTGATTAGCGTTCGCACACGCTTTGCCAGGTGGCTACCTACAGCATCACGCATCGCGAACCTCAACAATGGCCTCGGTAAGTGCCACAGAGAGGTTCTCCATTTGTCCTTCCGTCAGACAAACGGGTGGGGTGAGACCGATGACCTCGCCGCGCATCCCCGCCGGTAGACAGATCCATCCACGCCGCAACAGGGCGCGCGAGACTGCAAATGAGGAGTCCCCGAGCTCAATGCCAAGCATGAGGCCGCGTCCGCGAACCGACACACCGGTGTTCTCCAAGGTTGTTCTTAGAAAGCTACCTCTGCGTTTGGCCAGCCGGACGAGGTCTTCGTCGTCAATCGTCTTCAATGACGCCAAGCCAGCGGCGCATCCAACAGGGTGGCCGAGGAAGGTTTGGGTGTGCAGGGCCTCACCTGTCGACGCGGCCCATCCGTCCATGGCGGACGGTGTTCCTATGCATGCGGACAGCGGGAATCCGCCAGCGATGGCCTTACCGATGCACATCAGGTCAGGAACCACGTTGTCGTGTTCGCAAGCAAACCAGTACCCCGTTCGGCCGATACCACACTGGATCTCATCGAAGCACAACAGGGCTCCGTAGCGATGTGCGGTGTGACGGAGGTCCCCCAACCACCCATCTGGCGCTGGACGCATTCCGCCGCGTCCTTGGACAGGCTCCACCAAGATGAGACCCACATCACCGCGCGCGAGGGCTGCTTCGACGTCTGCGATGGGGCAGCCGAATGGGAGCCGCGGACCTGGGTTTCGCAGGAGACTGTCGAAGGGTTCGCTGAACGCACTCTTGTAGCCCTGTAGGGGTAGGACGCCGGTCGCGAGCCCATGATAACCACCGTCGAAGGTCAAGACACTAGGGCGACCGGTCTTCAACACAGCGGTCTTTACGGCGGCATCGACCGCGTCTGAGCCCGAGAGTCCGAGGATGCTGACAGACAGGTCACCCGGAGCGACGTCTGCGAGTCGACCGAGGAACGCAATCCGCGACCGGTCTGGCCAGGCATCTCCCATGGCGTGAATGAGCGTGTGGGTCTGAGTTGTTGCAGCGGCGACCACTGCTGGATGGCGATGCCCGATAAAGGCGACCCCGAATCCAGCCATGAGGTCAACGAATCGATTCCCATCGACGTCTTCTACGTTGGTACCAACGGCGCTTGCCCACACGACGGGGTCGTCTTGATCGGTACCCAAAGAGGCCGCCCGACGCGCTCGGCGAGCGGTCACAGCGGGGCATTCATACTTTGCAAGCTCATCAACACGAGCACGGGAGTTGGGGCCCGGAAGTGCGGTTCGCAGCGCTGGGAGGTCTGAGCCAGTCATGCCCACCCCTATCGCGATGGCGCGGAAACGGGGGAACAGGGCGATGCTGCAACCATTGGAGTCAAATGAGTTGTTGACGGGTCAATGCAAATCGGGGACTTTTTCGTACCGTTGGAGGTGCTCTTGTCGAAGTTGGACGGGTTTCGAACTCTCATGTTGGATTCTGGTTGTCGGCCTCTGTGTGCGATTCCGTGGACACGGGCGCTGGTGTTGGACCTGTCCGACCGGGTCGACGTGATGGAGTATTACGATCAAGTGGTACGGACGGCTCATGATGAATGGCCGCTGCCAGCAGTGATTCGAGTTCGGCAATACTTAAGGGTCAAGCACCGAACAGTCGCTCTTACGCGTCGGAATCTGATTCTGCGTGATGACGGTAGCTGTCAGTATTGTGGGTGCCGTCCATCAGGCCGCGAGCTGACCATGGACCACGTCATCCCGCGCAGTAAGGGGGGGCCAACCACCTGGCAAAATGTGGTGTTGGCCTGTAGTCCGTGCAACCGCCGAAAGGGGGCTCGTCTGCTGCCGCAGGCGCGCATGTCGCTCGCAAAGCCGCCAAGAAAGCCGACATTCTTGGCGACATCACACCGAGCTTTGGTGGTGACCGAGCCGCCGAAGCAGTGGCAGGCGTACCTGATCGCCGCCTAGGGGCTGTGGGATTAGAAGCGGTGGCCGGCCATGATCTGCCACGAGAACCCCTTCGGTCCTCGCTGGTACAACACGGTGTCGAGCACGGACACGACGTCACCGGAGCCGTTGACTAAGTCAATTTCACCCGCGCTGCGGGCACGGGGGGTGATGAGGTAGCGCAGCTCTCCAGACAAGGTCCAGCCGCTCTCCCAGGCGTGTAGGGCTCCGCCCGCGATTCCGGTGCGAACCCCAACGGTGCGGAACCGAGCGCGAAGCTGGTCGCCGTCTTCGTCGGTCACTGTGGCTCGAAACGCGTACGTGTTGGGACCTAGCAAGCCAGCAGCGTACACCTCGAAGGTCTTCAACGCGTTGTAGTGAATGGTGACCCGGCCGAGCATGCCGGTCTCAGCAGCGGACCAGTCGGTCTGGGCGCTGGGAGAGAGCAGGTCGAAGAGCAGCTCACTAAACAGGAAGAAGATGACCGGACTCGCCACATAGATCTCGCCGCCAATACCGACGGTGATGTCCTCTTGGCCTACAACGCCAACGTCTACACCGAAGCCAATCTCATTCCAGCCAATGAAGGACCCAACCAGCGAGAAGGGGCCGTTGCCCACACCATCGAACGCCAATTTTCCGCGAACGTCAATCGTTCCCGGGGTGAAGTCGTTCAGGTCTCGTGGCCGCGGTGGCAGACCGCCGGCGCTGTCCTGCGTTGCGACCTCACGAAAGGGGCGCACCTCGGCGTAGTGGGCGGCCAGCTCGGGTGCTTCAAAAGCCATTGGGGGTAGGACAAACGGAATCAAGACGCGCCTCCGAGACGCTGCTCCAGGCGTTCAAGAAGGCTCTTATGAAGCCCACCGAAGCCACCATTGGACAGCACCGCAATGACATCATGGGGTTGAGCTTGAGCGGCGACAACAGCGGTGATGGCCTCAGCGCCGTCTAGTTCCATAGCGTCGATACCGCGGTCTGCGAGGTCGCGGACGAGCTGGTCGCTGCTGAAGCGCTCGTCTTCTGGAATGCCGGATTGGTCGTACGGACGGGCAATGACCACGCGGTCAGCATCGCCAAAGGAGCGAGCGTACTCTGTCTGGAAGGTATTGCGGCGACTGGTCGCGGAGCGGGGTTCCCACACCGCCCACAAGCGCCGTTGACCAAAGCGTTTGCGCAGGGCTTGGAGGGTTAGGCTGACCGCAGTGGGGTGGTGAGCGAAGTCGTCAACCACGGTGACATCGCCGGGCTGCCCAATGACCTCTTGGCGACGTTTGATACCTTTGAACGTTGCGAATCCTTGGGCCAGCTGCTCGGGCGACAGGCCAGCACGGGTGGCGGCAGCGGCAGCGGCGACTTGGTTGTACAGGTTGTGTTCGCCGACCAAGCTGCTCTCAAAGGAGCCAATGGACTTGCCATCTCGAAGCACGGTAAAATGCATCACACCACGCGTGGTGTCCACATCTTCCATGCGTCCGTCCCACAGCTGGTCCTCGCCGTAGCCCCACACCTCGCAGGCGGAAGCAGCAGCGGTCTCACGCACCACCGAATGGTCAGTGCGCGCAATGAGCAGTCCGTCTTCTGGAAGAATACTGACGAGCTTGTCGAAGCTCTCGCGGACGTGGGCCAAGTCTCGGTAGATGTCCGCGTGGTCGAACTCAATCGACGTCAGGATGGCCGTATTCGGGCGGTAGTGCAGGAACTTCGGTCCCTTATCGAAGAACGCGGTGTCGTACTCGTCTCCTTCAACAACAAAATGCGTCCCAGCACCGGCAAAGGCGGTCCGGTCGAAGTTCTTCGCAATGCCACCGACCAGACATCCTGGGTTGAGACCGGCCGAGGCCAACAGCCATGCGGTCACGGCTGTGGTGGTGGTCTTGCCGTGTGTGCCTGCGACGACGATGCTGTGGGCGTCTGCAATAAAGCGCGAACCGAGCAAGCTGGGAAAGCTCATGTACGGCAGGTCAGAAGCGAGCAACGCGACCGATTCTTCGTACACTGCGCGCATCACATTTCCGACGATGACCAGGTCAGGCTTGTGGTCAAGATTCTTCGCAAGGAAGCCCTCCATGACGTCGATACCGAGCTTCTCTAGGTAGGTCGACATGGGTGGGTAGACCGCTTTGTCCGAGCCAGTCACGGTGTAGCCGGCATCCGCGAGCAAGCCGGCGAGGGCGCCCATAGCAGTGCCAGCGACGCCCATCAGGTGGATGGTCTTGGCATTCTCGGGAAACTCTG
>JBLHSN010000151.1:0-13055 GCA_047626195.1 Myxococcota bacterium | reverse complement strand
GACCTGTCTAGGACTTAGCTGCACGCACTACGAAGTGCAGGCGGTCGTTTCCGAAGTACATTTTGTCGCCCACAAAGAACGTTGGCGCGCCAAAGGCTCCACGACCAATGGCTTCTTCCGTAGCTTCACGCAGCGCGTCCTTCGCATCTCGGGCACGGTCAACCAAGTCCTGGCCCACATGCTCTGCGACCACCGCCGGGTCTGCAAGGTCCTTGCCATCCACCCAGTACGCCTTGCCGAGCGCCAAAGAGGGAACTTCACGTTCACCTTTTGGCATCAGCGTCAACGCGCGCATGGCGAGTAGGCTGTTCGTCGGGAAGACCGATGGGAAGTTGAACTCGGTGCCGTAGGAATGTGCCCAGCGGTACAGGTCCTTGAGCATGTACTGGCCACGCGCCGGCACCAGCGCCGGTGGGGCGTTGCCAGTCGCCTTGAATACCGCTCCAAGGTAGAATGGACGCCAATGGACCTCCGTTTCAGCCTCGTCTGCAATCCGCGCCATTTGGGTCATTGCCAAATAAGAGTAGGGCGAGACAATGTCGTAGAAGAACTCGATGCTCATGGTTGTTCCTGACTGGCAGTCACGGGTGCAGGATTGACGTCGACGGTGGCACGACAGGGCAAAGGTCGACTCATGACAAGACCGAACTCTGCGGCGGTCGCGACCTGCGACGGGCGGTCCACACCAGTAATGGGCAGAGTGATGTGCCCTCGGGTCTCTGTCGGCGTGTTGACGCGGTCGCCCATAGGGACACCGTCTACCTGCAGCTGAACCATTCCCTCGGGATCTGCACGCATGGTGTCTTCGAGCGTCTTGGACGCTTCTTCAGTGAGCTGAATGGCAATGGAAGGCTCACCCGTAAAGTCCAAACGCAGCGTTGAAGACTCCACACCTGCGTTGTTGATGAAGACCTCACCGTTCGACAAGATCTCAAACTGCCCTTCTTTAGCCAAGGACACCGGAATCGCATCGGCAAAGTCATTGTCCGGCAACGTCACGACAGCGGTGAAGCCATCCGGCGTGGCTGTGTACTCGGGGTCCCCCAATCCCATGTCTTCAATGCGCGCACGCACCACTGCACGACCTTCGGCACAAGTTCGCACGGTCAGCTCCACTCGCTCGCCCGCTGCGGGAATGCCGACATAGCCGTACCAAACCAACACGGCATAGCCACTAAGGACGGTAGGAATAAGGATTACGGGCAATCCAAAGAACCAACATCCGGCGCGGGGACGATTTCTTGGGGTTTCGGTCATGACGACCTCCTGGGTGGCCCGCGTATCGCACTGATATGGTGCGCGTCGCAGGAGACGGTATGGCTTTCGACGACATTGCAGGACGAGTCGCACTCGTCACTGGCGCGGCCCGCGGAATCGGTAGGGCCACAGCAGCCGCTCTGCTTGAGACAGGCGCACGTGTAGCCCTGACCGACTTGGATGGCTCACTCGTCGACATCACTGCTGGGACCTTGGACCCACGCCGAACACGCACCCGTGCGTATGGTCTGGATGTCCGCGACGCAGAGGCCTTTGCAGAGGTCGTTCGCCGAACGGAACACGAGTTGGGCCCTGTAGACATCCTCGTCAACAACGCCGGCATCATGCCCATTGGCCGATTTACCGACATGGATCCAGACGCCATTCGCATGCAGTTCGACATCAACGTATTCGGTGTGATGAACGGTATGCGCGCCGCCATTCCTCATATGCGACGCCGTAAACGCGGACACATTGTCAACATTGCCTCCACCGCCGGAAAGGTAGCCATGCCGTACGCTGCCGCCTACAGCGCTGCAAAGCACGCGGTTGTTGGGCTCACAGAAGCGGTGCGTCGTGAAGAGGCAGGCCAGGGCATCGCCATGTCCTACGTCATGCCGGTACCGGTCAACACTGAACTCATCAGCGGTAGCAAGCGAATGCGCTGGCCACCGCTACAGGAACCAGAAGACGTTGCCAAGGCAATCGTTACTGCCATTCGCAGCGGTGCAGTCGACGTCTACGTACCGAAGGGTGCCCGCTTGGGCCAAATCCTACAAGCAATTACCCCACGGCTCTTTTACGAACGCGTGGGGCATTTATTGGGCATTGACCGTATTTTTGGCGAGGTCGATGAAGTCGCGCGCGCGTCTTATCGCCGGCGCGTCTTCTCGAAGTAAACCGCTACTGACCGGCGTTGGCCACATCCAAGCGGTTGCCGATACCGATGAGCAATGCGCGCTGGGCACCGGCGTCTACTGCAACACGTAGATCCAAGGTCTCAAGACCATTTCCAGCTTCCGAGACAGCCGGCAACGACTGTCCAAGCAGCTCACGGGCACGCTCAATCTCTGCCTGTGCGGTGCCGAAATTTCGTTGGTCAAGTTGGTCAACGGCGCGGGATACTGCAATCCGGGCATTCATGCCGGCAGCCTTCTTCTGCAGCGTGTCATACTGAGCCTGTACTTCAGCCCGTTCAGCGTCCTTGGCTGCCAGGGCCGTCATGTGCTGAGCCTGGGTCGTTTCCAATAGATAGTTAGCGTCATACCAGAGCTTGACCGCCCCGGCTGTGCCGATGGTCATTCCGAGGGCAAGGCCAATGACGACGCCGATAAGTGCGTTGACCCAACCGGCTCGCGGCTTGGCGACGGGTGCTGTTTCGCTAGACATGAGCAATCCTCCGAGCGGTCTATCCGCCGATGTGCGCAGTCTCTCACATGATGACGACCCTTCGTGCAAGCTGCACGACCATTAAGCAAGAGCGACGTCTAGAGTTGGCGAGTCCACACCGGTCAGAATGACTCGTCCACCGTGCAATAGTAGCCGTCCATGTACACATCAATGGGCCCCCCAACACACGGCACTGTGTAGAGGTCGACAATGGTTCCGCACCGTCCCTGTCGATCAGTAGCTTGGCCCTGACGTGAGTCATACACGGCGTCTTGGGACATAAACGCCGGTGCACCATTGGGACAGGCAAGCGTGGTCAGATAAGCGTAGTGTGCAGCGGTGCTGCACGTCTCTATGGTGTAGGGCGCTGCCCGATAGTCCTGCAAGGACGCCGGTAGACCACGCCGCTTGTCGACGTTTTCGTCTGCAAAGCGAACCGGACCATAGGACAGCGGGCGCACACAGTCGTCAGGCACAGCATCCGCAGGCACCTTGGTCACTGGAATCGGTGCCAACGAGGGGCAGGTCTCTGGCGGTTGGCCTATGCTCGTGTCGCGATACAGAACCGCAATCGTCGTCATTGCCTCGTCGCAGGGAGTGTCTCGCTCCTTCAAAAACGGGCACACAATTGCGGCGGTGCCTCCGAGTGAAGCCATGTCATCGCAACAGGCGATGAGTGCGAGGTTGCAGTGCGCCTCCGCCACCGTGTTCTCGACGACCGGCGGGACCTCGACCGCGGCGTTTGGTACCGGTACCTTCCGCGAGGCACAGCCGGTGACCATCGCTAACGACAGGCCGGTCAGCGTGGCTCGCAGCCAAATCGACGACCTGTTTCTCAAGCCCTCCCTAGACCCACCTGCGGTTTCTCGCCGAGCCATAGTTCCACCCTCCTCACAACACCATTCTAGTCGGCGCCAACCCCTCTGTAGCCGGCTGTCCCGTGCGCAGCAGGCTCTCCGCAAGTGCCAATGCGGCTCCGGCCCCAAGTCCCCAGTCCGATGCTCCAAAACCACTACACGTCAACAGGGTCGGTGCCCCCGGCAATGGACCTACAAGCGGTAGGTTATCGCAGGTGGTGGTCTCAATCCATGCCCACCGGTGACCCGCATTTAGGAAGGATGCACCTCTTTTTTCGACAAAGGCATCGAGTTTCGACTGGACCTTCGGGACGGCGACAGGGTCCGTCTCTCCCGTCTCCATGTGCATCGTGGCCCAGCGTGCACCGCGTACTAGGCCACCCAATGGGGTTTCTCGAACGGTGAAGTAGCCCATTTGATTCCGTTCTACGCCGGTCATGGGGAGGCCTGGATAGATGGCGGCGTTCTCACGAATGGTGTTGAGACAAGGCTCAAAGAACGGGTGCCAGTCCGATGACGCGGCGTCGGCAGCATGAATGACAACGTCCGCGATGAGCTGCGCAGTCGCTGTCTGCAAGACGCCGTCATCGAAGGACATCAAGGGTTGATGGCTCAGAATACGAGCACCCGACTTAGCGGCGCAAATGGCTAAGGCATTGAGCGCACTGACTGGGTCGACCAAGGCCTCATCCGGCAACGACAGCACACCATGCGAGACCTTGGCATCCTGGCCCATTTTTCGAAGGTGCTCCGCGGAAACACAAAGTTCTTCCTCTTCTTTTTCGTTTGCCGCGCTCCAGAACCCAGTGCGTCGAGACAACACGCCCCTATCGGCGAGAAAGCAAAGTCCTTCGTCGCTCATTCGATATAAAGCCGCAGCTCGGTCAAACCCGATGGCATGTACCAACCGAAAAGCGCTCTCGGGTAAGCCGCCGTACCCATGACCCACGCCCTGATTGGCACCCGTCGCTCCAACGGTCTTAGCCGGGTCCAGAACAACGACTTGCGCTCCACTCTCAGCGAGAACGGTCGCCAACACGTACGCCGAGACTGTCCCGCCGACGATGGCCACTTCTGTCCGAGTCGGCAACTCCGCGAGATGTTCGCGGCCCACAACCCACGGACTCAAGGCTGTGTCCGGTCCGGTCGTGCTGCTCGTGCCATCACCCGCTTCGCGGCTTCCGCGACAAGCTGCGATGGATGAGCCACCAATCGAGACGCCCGGGTACGAATGTCGGGGCTCGCGCGATGCCGCAGTAGCTCCAGAGATGCGGCGACTTCTGCGGGTTGTGCAAGCTTGGCCCAAGGATTCCACCATGGGCGCTGTGCACAGGACAGCACGACAAGAAAGGGGACGACAGACCAGTCATCTCGGGTTCGTGTAGCCGCCATTAACTCCGCGAGCTGAGTCCACCACATGTCCTGGGACGTCTGTGCATGCAGCCACTCATCGAGCTCCGCTGTAGTCCTGAGTTGAACTCGCTGCGCTTCTTGCGTGACCTGCTGCAGTGTCAGGTCCTGAAGAAAGGCCACGTCTGAATACGAGGGATGTTCAACGGCCGGAATCATGGCATCACGCAGCAAAGGCGCCACCTCTTCCCACGCCCAGGCATCCAGGTGTGGCGGGCCACCGGTCGCTTCGAGCCACGCTTGCAGTCGAGCCGCAGCGTCCGCAGGCGAGGGTCGAAGTGCGGGGTCATGGGCACACATCGCCCCCACAATGGCTCGAATATGGTCGCCGTCCTCTCCCTCTCGATCCGGGCAGAGGCGGGTGAGAAAGTCAGCGAGGGCAGCGTCATGGCGCGGGCGCTGGCGGGACAAAATCATCTGCCGACCGGTCGCCAACTCGAACAGCGACAGTCCTAGGGCGTACACGTCAACGGTGGGTTCATCTGGGGCCCCTTCCAGACGTTCGGGTGCAGTGAATGAGAGCGACCCATGGACCAAGTACAGCGAGTCCGACTGACGCCCCGTGAATTCGCCCTTGGCGACCCCAAAATCGGCGAGCTTCACCTGGCCATCGACCGACAGCAAAATGTTCGACGGCTTCACATCCCGGTGCACAATGTGCATCGGCTGGCCATCCGGTCCCGGCGCTTCGTAAGCGGCCTGCAGCGCCAATGCGGTCTGGCGAGCAATCTCCACCGCTTCTCGCAGCGGCACCTTGCCCCGCTCACCGTGCAGCACCCTGTCGAGCGAGACACCGCGAACCCACTCCATCACAATGACCGGTCGCCCAGAGATGTGCAGGACTTCGTCCACCCGAAGGATGTTTGGATGACGCAACTGAGCGAGCATGACCGCTTCGTCGTACAAGCGGTCAATGTGTTCAGGATTGTCGACCAGATCCCGGCGTAGCACCTTGAGTGCAACAAGTTTGGCGTCGGAGTCCTCTACAACCACGATTGTGGCGTAGGAACCCGTCGCTGGGATGTGATCGATTCGGTATATGGGCCGATGTGGCAAAGCACCCTCTCGGACAAGAGCTTACCGCAGGATGCATCGGTCCGGCGCAGCCAGGTGTTACGGGTCGCCAGCATTTAGGAGGCATTCATGGCGGTCACAGACCTCAACGACGACACCTTTACGGGCGCACTCGCAGACAGTGAACTGGCGATTGTGGACTTTTACGCCGGATGGTGCGGCCCCTGCATCATGTTCGGTCCAAAGTTCAAGCGCATCAGTAAAGACTACCCACACATCACCTTCTTTAAGGTAGATGGTGAGCAGGCTCCCGAAGCGCGCAAGACGGTAACCATCGACAACCTGCCCTACTTTGGCATCTACAAAAACGGCGAGTTCGTCGAGGGCAAGTCCTTGTCGGACGAAGCCAAGTTCCGCGAGTTTGTCGAGTCTCACTTCGGTAAGGGTGACGCATGAAAGCCGGGGCCGTACGCAGCGTAGCCAACGCTTACAGCATCGAGCAGATCGACGCGGGCATCGAGGCCATCACCGAGCGCGAAGAAGACCTTCTTGAGGTGGACGGCGAAGACATGGGCGAGCGGCTGACGCACTTGCTCTTGGGACGACGCGTTCGCACTCGAATCGACGCCGGAGAAGACGAGAAAGCCGCCTTCCGAGCAGAAATGGGCGCAGTCCGTGGCACGCTAAAGAACGAGTAGGCGGTTCGGTCGCCGCGCTACGACGCTTTCTGGCCGAACCATGCAAAAAACGCGTCGAGATGTTCGCGACGCTCTGGCGGGATGTAGTCAAAGTTGATGCCGCGGTCGCTGACCTCCCAGAACTCTGGGTCTTGGATGCTCAGCAGCTCTGCGCGAATCGACTGTAGACGTTCCGGTAGCTCGCCGCGCATGTCCTCTTGGATACGACGCGCCCGCCCTTTGTCTAGCGTGAACAGGTAGTGCGTCGCCAGCTTCGCCTGAGCTTTGCGCACGCCGCGCAGCGCCGCCTCTTGATTGTCGCTGTCTGGCTCGCGGTCCACATCTAAGAACACTGAAAGTAGCTCGTCATGACGCGAATGTTCGCGACGGCTGGCGCGCACGAGCAGTGAGCACAAGTCGTAGGCGGCGGTCTCCAAGATGAATGGTAGGTCCTTGTGGAAAGCGAGCTGACCGTAGAACTTCATGCGCTGGGCGACTTCGACAAGTCGGTCCGCGGAGGACTCGTCCATCAGCCCCTCAGCGATGAGTCGAAGTTCGTTGTACAGGTTGTAGGTGGTCCGGACGTCGCGCGCGTTGATGCTGGCGCGTAGGTAGGTGTAGACAAAGCGCAGCAACAGGGTGAGTACAGCCTCATCTTCTGTGTCGCTCGAAGCGGACATGAGCCGGCGGACACGAATACCAATGAGGTGGTTGACGTCGCGAGCATCGTTCAGGGCATCGCTGAACACGGACTCAAGCTGACGGAGCGCCTTCATTTCCACCCACGTTCCGCGCGCCCCAATCACGTCCAAGATGTCCGGATGCATGGCAATGAAGTCTTGGTCTTGTCGAATCAACGTTCCGACAGGGAACCACTCAGCACCCATCTTGCTCTTTAGCGGAAGGTAGACCTCCAAGATGTCTGCAATCGAGTTCACAGCAGCGATTGCAATGGCTTTGTCGTTGTTATCGACGGCGTGCAGCGCCATGTCGCCGAGCTGGTCCAGCTGGCGCAAAACCTCCATCCGAAGCGTCGCGTTGTTGCCCCGGCCGGCGGCGGCTCGGGTGATGGCGCGTTCAGCACGGCGCTGAAGCGTTCGGATGACCCGCGTTGGCGTGAGGAAGTCGAAGACGTAGGCAAAGTACGGCAGCAGCGCCAGCAGACTTGCCGAAATGAGTACCAAAGCGGCAAGGCGCATGGAGGTCGCTTCCGGTGGCCAGCCACTGACGTCTAGCCACACCACAAGGACCGACGACACCACAAAAAAGGCCAAAACCACCACATTGACTGGGTCGCGCACGAACAGATCGGTGATGCGCGGGGTGTATCGGTTGGCGGCGAGCTCCACCAAAATGGCCACAACCGTGATGGCCACGCCGAGCACAGCCACAACGACCTCAGCAAAGCTTCCCATGCGGTCGGCTGCTTCGGCCGACAACACCAAGGTCAGCGGACTGCGGATACCGCCTTGGTCAAACCACCAAACGGAGCCGTACACCAACGAGGATGCGGCGAGCAAGATGGCAAGAAAGGTCACCACAGTGACAATTCGGCTGGCTGGGCGCTGGTTCACGCCCACACCCTACACCGTAGCCGCAGTCCTACAGCAACCAAGCCACGGTGAATACAACGACAAGAACCATCGCTGCTCCCACAGCAGCCCACAGCAGAGGGGCCATCGAAGACCACAAGGCAGAGGGTGCTGAAGACGGTTTCACGGAATCCAAGCGGGGTAGCGCTGACTGTGGCGACATCGTCAACGGACCCTCATTCACCTCGGCCGACTCGCTATGGCCAGACCGACGGCGTAGACGCGCAAAGGCCTTCATTGCCATTGCCACACTGGGCGCGCCAGGGTCGAGTGTGGCATGCAGCTGAGCGATGTCCCTGGCCATTTCTTCGCACGATGCGTAGCGCAATGCGGGGTCCCGGCGAGTGGCCCGAACGGCAATGGCCCGAAACGCCAGAGGCAGACGCTCCAGCAGCTCAGGACGCAGGTCAACCACGGAGAGGTCAATCGGAGCACGAGCCGTCAGAACAGCCCACAGCGTGGCTCCCAGCGCGTAGATATCCGACCGCAAGTCAGCGCTCTTGGCATCCGCACGAAGCTCTGGCGATTGGTAGCCAACAGTACCGAGAGCCCCACTGGTCTTCCACTGGCGCCTCACTAGCTTCTCGGACCCCGAAATGACGCCGAGGTCACCGACCCACACTTCGTCATCTGGGCCCAAGAGCACATTGCTCGGTTTGATGTCTCGATGAACAAAACCACAGTCATGAATGGCTGCGACGCCAGCAATGATTTCGAACATGAGCTGGCAAGCATCTACGGGATGAAAGGCACCGTCTTGCAAGCGGTGGGCAAGTGTTCCGCCGCTGGCGAGGTCCATCACCATCCAAGGCGTACCGTCCGTCTCGCCGTAGTCCATGACTCGCAGCACGTTGGGATGCCGAATTCGAGCAAGCGCACGCGCCTCCGCTAGGAAGCGTTCCCGAATCGCCGCATGGTCCACGCGCAGAATCTTGACGGCGCGTTCCAGGTCCAGCGCCGTATCCTTGGCGACCAAAACTGCCGCAGCGCCACCCACTCCTAGGGTCCTCCCAAGCACGAAACGCCCGTTCCCAACGGCATTAGGAATGGCAAGTGTCGCGAGGTTGTCCGGAAAGGACGACGAGGGCGGGTCAGTGGTCATTCACCTTTCCTTCATGAAGCACCCAATAGCGTGCGGCCCTAGCGTAGCCACTCGGACCCTTGCAAAACTCTCATAAGGCTGTCGAACTGCTCCTATTGAGAGGGGTCAAGTGTTTGAGATCCGGCTCCGAGTTACGCCGCGTCCATCACAGGAGCTAAAAATGCGCCGATTCCTATTCATTGCCCTCTTCGCAGCCGCCACAGCCCAAGCCGGTCCATCTGTTGACCGTGACGTCGTCGAGAATCTCCCTGCAGAGGTGCTAACTCAAGCAGCACCGCTCGACGCACAGATCGACCAGCTTCAATCCGCTATCGAAGCCAAGTCTACCGCCTTGGACCGAGAAGAAGGCAACTCACAGGCGCTAAAGTTCGAAGTGAAGGCGGCCAAAGCCCAGGTCAAGGCAGACAAGGCCGCTCTCAAGGCCGCCCGCAAGCGCGATGACAGCTCGGTCAGCTCGGTAGCACGCGAAGCGACCGAAGCCAGTGAAGCCGCTCTCGACGTGCTTGAGATACGCCAGGACGTCAGCGACTCCCTAGTTGACCTGCTCGACGCACAGCTTGAGCTTCTCGAGACGCAGCTCGACGTCAAGGTTGCCGAGCGTCAGGTCATCTACGCGGTCGGTGCCGACACAAGCATCGAGGGTGGTTTCGACGACTCGAAGTTCCGCAAAGCACGGGCCAAAGCCGAGCTCAAGTTCCAGAAGGCTCGCGCAGACGTCAGCCAAGCCGAAATTCGCTTCACTCGGGCCGGTGGTGAGACTATCCCCGAACGGTTGACCATTACCGGTACGCAAGCCCCGGTTATGGGCGGAACACCCGCCGAGTAGCGGGGCATAGGAAACACGAGGGAAGCGTCACCCGACGCTCCCCCATCGGGGTGGCTAGCGACGAATGTCTTGCGGTCTGCGTAGTCCGCTAACGGCGTGAACGGCTCGGCCATGGCCCCGTCGGTCAGGCCATACACACACCGAGTTGCCGCCCCCACGGGTGCTGCCTTGGCTCGTGGTCGACACTTGGCTGCGGTCAGACACTACGAGTCCCACGAGTAGTGACCATCTAGCCAGACGTCTAGAGGATGCGCGCCGCCGCCGACCGAGGTGGAGCCGAACGCCATCTCCACATGGCCGCCCTCGGCGCCGAGTAGTGGTGGTCCTTCTCGAAGAGGAGCAAGCGTGGCTCGGCCATGTGGGTGACAGCCGTGCCTACCTGACAACTGCTCCTTGGTTAGCATTTGCGCGAGGCGGGTATAGTCAACGCAACAGTAGCCGTGATTCGTCGCGATGCCGTCAGGACAGTCGCCGCTGGCCGTTCGGGAGTCGGCCAGTCCACTCTCCAAGACGATGCTCGGTGCACGAGCCCTGGCCACGCTCGCGCTAGACGTGCTGATGGGGTTCGCCGACGCATTCCTCATCCGTGACACGGATGACCCTTCAGCCGTCGCGGGTGAGGTGCTGGGTCTTCCCTACGACGACCAGAACGCCGGCGTCGCGCCCAATTCGGGTCTACTGGGCGTAGAGAAGCGGTTTGCGCGAGTCGTAGATGGCTTGAATTTCGCCGTCGGACAGGGATGTGCCGTTGTAGACGGAGAGCTCCGCGACTTTGCCGTTGAAGAAGTACCGCCCGCTGCCGCCTGCGACGCCATAGAAGGTGCCCAGAAAGGCGTTGGCATCGCTCTGGTCGCACGAGCCGCTGCTGTTGATCTGGCTGTATTGGTCGCCGATACCAAACCGGTCGTAGTACACGCGGGTGCCGTCTTGGCGGCTGACGTGCATAGTCCAGGAGCCCGTGGTGTTCGACAGCGGCATGTACCACTGGCCGCTGCAGGCGTTGGTCGAGGGACGGTCGCTCTGATCGTAGATGAGGTACCAGCGACCCGATTGCTGGGCATCGTAGATATAGGAACGGTCGACCGGATTGGCGGCGTCCATGTAGACCCAAAAGATCTGAGTAAACACCGCGCCCGAGATGGTGGCCAAGGGCTGGCGCGCGTAATCGTTGAACCCATCAAAGTCGGCGACCTCCGGCCTGTCCACGGACGGGAGTGCCGTGAAGGGACTGGTGTCGTCCGCGAAGGTCGCGCCGTACGGCGTCCAGACCTTGGTACCGACGCCCTCGGTCTCCGACCACACGGAGTCGAAGAGCCAGTGATCGGTGAGTCCCGCAGCGACAGCGTCTCCGGCCGTGGGGTAGTAGCCCAGACCGCCGGCGACACCGCAAGTACTGCCCTCGTTCGTCATGTTGCGGGGAACCACCTCATCCACCACGACAGTGGAGTCCGCACAGACTCGACCGCGCGGGCGAACGCTGCCGTGAACTATTGCGCCTTCCTCTACAAAGCCGTCGCGACCAATAGTCGCCCCTGCCATTACCCGAGCACCCGACTCAATCGTCGCGTTGTTTCGCACACGGGCTGTGGAGTCAATCAGCACTCCGGCGCCAATATCAACTCCGGGACCCACCGTGCCCAAGACGCTGGTTCGCTCCAGAATGGAGGCACCCCCGGTAACCGTGGTTCTGCGGCCGATGACCGAGAGTGGACCCAAGTGGGTAAAGTCACCTAGCCCCACCAAGTTGCCCGTCACCGCGCCATCCTCAAGGACTACGTCCGACCCTAATACTGCAGCATAGCCAACAGATACGCCTACCCCGGTAGTCACACGAGCACCCAAAGTGGCCGCGCGCGAAATCGACGTATCTTCGCCGAGGATACTGTCGGCGCCGATGTCTGCCCGACGACCGATGACCGTTCCATCAGCGATAGTGAGCGGCCGAGTGCTGTGAGCCACCCAGCCATCAATGGTGGCGTTCCGAGCAATGAAGACGTCTCCCAGAGACACAAAGGGACCTACGGAGCTACCTTCAGCAACAACGGTGCCACCCGATGTGGTGACGGTCGCGTCAAGCGACGCTGTATCGTGGATGCAGGCCCCATTATTTGCCAACTGCGCGTCTTCGCACCCGTCACCATCGAGGTCTGCTGCAGAGGCGACGCTCGCGGTGGCTAAAATTGGGGCAAACAGACAAACTCGTGTGTAGTACATGGACTAACCTCCAGTTCCGGAACCTGAAGAGTACCATAAAAAATAGAATAAGTGGGTTATTTTCAGGCAAATTCTGTGCATTTAGGGCATTAATACATCATAATATTCGAGCGCTTACCGTTTGACTCCCATTCCAGAGGTCTACGGACTCCGCAGCTGATTTTTTGGTATATGATCGGAGAAATAGTCAGGTTTGCAGACTTTTACTCCCTTCCATCATCCGCGTCGCCGCACTGGCTGGCGTCCGGCTCGTCCGCGGTCCCCATTCAGGGGTACAGCTCTGCGCAGCACGTCGCGGACCACGACGCGCCGTGCGCCACGTTTTGGAAAACCTAGATGTCAGGGCCATGCCACCTTCCACTCATCACTGGCACCTTGGACGACCTGGGCGTAACGGCGGAGCTCCACGAGCTTGTTCGACCGACTCGGAACCCATAGCAAACGAACCAGAAACAAAGTCCGCGACTCGACTCCCGCCGTTTACCACAAGCGAGCCGACATGCGCTTCACACGGGCCGGTGGTGAGACCATCCCCACACGGTTGACCGTTACCGGTACGCAAGCCGCGGCAATGGGCGACACATCAGCCGGGGGGGGGGCTGGCGATGGACTTCTTGCGGTCTACCTAGTCCGCTAAAGGCGTGAACGACTCGGCCACGGTTCGGTAGGTCACGCCGTACACACACACCGAGTTACCGCCGCCACGGGTGCTGCGCC
>JBLHSN010000150.1:0-13064 GCA_047626195.1 Myxococcota bacterium | reverse complement strand
CGTCTGTGTCATCCCCTTCCCCACAGGCCGCAAGACGCAAGACGACTGCTAGTAGGGCCAGTCGCAGAGGGCCTCCTAAAAACTCGGGCCGGAATTCTCACAGCACTTGCCATCTGTCGAACCTCTGACATGGGCTCAAGTACACCCTCCACAGCTCGCCGATAATCCAGTTGGTGACCCCCCATCATTTCGACAGCATGCAGCGCGCGGTCGCAGCGCAACGGCGAGCAAGGCGGTTACGTGTTCAGCCGACCGGAGGGATTATGCCGCAGTCAATTAGTGGAATGAGAGTACTCGTCTTTGGTGCCACGGGTGGCATCGGAGCACAACTTACCCGAGAGCTTACCCAAGCCGGAGCCCATGTGTTCGGCGTGGCTCGCCGTCAAGATGAGCTAGAAGCCCTCTCAAATGAAACGGGGATGGTGGCCCACGTCGGTGACGTCCTAGATGCCGACCAAGTCAAAGAGGCCTTCTCGGCTGCCACATCCAGCCTAGGGGGTATTGACTCGGTGGTCTTGGCTGTGGGGTCTATCTTGCTGCGTCCCGTTCACCTCGTGAAGGACGCCGACTTCGACCAGACCATCGCCATCAACCTCGGAGCCGCCTTCCGCGTGGTTCGCACCGCGTGCAAACTGATGATGCGCGCAGACGGTGGCAGTATCATCCTCTTCTCCACTGCAGCCGCCCAGATTGGTCTTCCAAACCATGAGGTCATCGCCGCCGCTAAGGCCGGTATTGAGGGACTCGTGCGTTCTGCAGCCGCCACATACGCGGGCCGTGGCGTGCGGGTGAACTGTGTGGCTCCCGGACTGGTACGCACGCCGTTGGCCGAGCCGATCACGCGAAACCCGTCGTCCCTTGAAGCGAGTCGCGGCATGCACGCACTCGGGCGTATCGGAGAGCCGGACGACGTCACGCATGCGGTTCGCTTTTTGCTGGAGAGCACCTGGACTACAGGTCAGACTCTCGTCGTCGATGGCGGGCTAAGCGGTATTAAGAGCGCCTAGCGGGCTCGTTCTAGCCGCGCTGCCAACCATATGCGGTCGTCGAGCGCGACACTGCCGTTCAAGCCGTCCGGAGCTTCGCTACTCGGGTGCCAGGGCGAAGACACCGACCTCGAAGCTGTTGGCGGCGTTGGTCAGTCGGAGGGTCGTGACGGAGCCATCCGCACTAATTTCGTGGATGGTTGAACCGCCATCCCCAAACACGTCTTGGCTGCCGATCCAGACGTCGCCATCGCAGTCTACGTCTATGTGAGTGGGATAGAACGAGTCCCCGTTGACCGTCTCCGTAAAGATAGAGGACGCGCCGGTCTCAAGGTCGACCGCTCGAATCTGAGCCGCGACGAAAAAGTTCCCCTCGTCGTCGAAGTCGAAGTCACCTGTCTCGGCCAAATACAGAGTCCCATCAGGGCCAAACGCGCCGTCCACAAGATTGAACGCGTCCGAAGGGTCCGCCACATCGAACGTCGTCAACGAGCCGTCAGGCTCCAACCGGGTCGCGACTCCGTTGGAAAACCAATGCTGTGCACCGCCTGGCGACACCAAGAACATGTCGTGACTCCGACCGAGCTCAAGCCTTCGTTCGATGCCAACAGCGCCGGTCTGCCGGTCGATGGATAGAATGGCCGAAGAGTTGCTTGAGTTGTAGCTACCCTGTGCCGCCAAAACGGTGACCGTGGTATCGGTGACACCGATACCCAGGCCACGGCGCTGGGAACCGGCGATGGTCGTGTTCACGAGCGAGGTCTCGACACTCGTCAGCAGGTTGGTCTCAAAAACCTGAAAACGACGCGCCAGCACCTCGGGTCGTGCCGACGTACTGGCGAAACCGTAGCCCGTGAAGACATGGGTTCCATCCGCAGACACCGCGATGCTGCGAATCTCGGGAGTGCGCGCGTGAATCACCACCTCAGCCCCCGTCACCAGATCCAGCTCACGCAGGGATGTGTCTTGAAACGCCCCGGAGTTTGAGGTGTTGTCATCCAGCGCGTAGAACATCACGTCATTCCCGCCGCACACACCCAAGCTCTGGGTCTCAACCCACAGCCCCGGCTGGCTGCCTGGGTCGGTGTCCACTTCCCCGGTCCCTGGGAACAGCGGGTAGCCTGCCTCGGAGAATCCACTGGGTGCACTCGGCTCTCCGTCTGGCCACACACCGCATTCACCGGCAGACCCACCCAGGTCAGTGGACCGCGCCAGGTGCGCTCCCGTTCCAAGCTGGCTGTCTTGACCGGTACGCGAACGGGCGCCCACCTTACTCCCATCAGCGACTAGGGTGCTGTCGCCAAGACACGCCCCGCGGGCAATGCGAACATTGGCGTCAATCACGGCTCGCTGACCAATGTGCGCCTGCTTGCGAATCCGAACACCAGCACCGAAGGTAACTCCTGGCTCGACGTCCACCTCGGGACCCAGGATGACGCCCCTGTTGTCCGGGTCATCGCACTTCAGGGTGTACGGGGCCTGTACCGCAACGCGTGAGGCACGGGCCATGGTGAGTACCGGACAGTCAATCGTGACCTCGCCGTCAGGCGCCTCTCCACCCAGCACGGACAATGCCCCCGCGGTCAATGCCGTCATGCGAACGCCGCCGCCGACCACCGCGCCGTAGCCTACGGTCAGCTGTTCGACGAAGTGGCTGTTCGCACCTATGAACGCAGCGCGGGAAATGAGGGAGTCGGTGGGGATGATGACGTCGTTCAAGATGACAGCCTCCCGTCCCACCACCGAGTCCCGTCCAATCCGGGTGTTCTCGCCAATCTGGGCGCGGGCGGCAATAAAGACACCGTCTTCCAAGACGGCACCGGCCGCAACAACGGCTCCGGCCTGCACCGTCACATTCTCTCCCACCACTACGCTGGGGTCGACGTCTCCCAAAAGTAGAGATTCAGCCAACGCGAGACCGCAAACAGCCAACAACAACATCCGACACCCCAAAGAAGACATCTAAGGTAGCGACAAGAAATGCTGCTCAGCTGGAATTGTGGCTCACTGTTGCATCTCGTAACACCGCACCGCAACACGATTGGCGACGCTAAACATCGCGTTTGAAGTGACTTTTGTTCGTGGGCAGCCATCGACGTTGGCGGTACCCAGCACAACATTGGCTGCCGCTCGAATGCGGAAGAGCGCGTCAACTTCCAATAAAAATCAACAAAAATAAACCCGAGCGAGCAACGTTTTTAGGGTTTCTTGGCTTCTTCGACGCAGTGGGGGCACCAGACCAGTGTTGTGTCTAGGCTGGCTTTGACCCGGTGAAACGCTAGCCGATGAACAGCATGAACGGAAAGCGGTCGGACAAGTCCAGCCGACTATTCAATGGCTGTAAGTCCAAACGCGAAATGAAGTCGGGTCCGACCTCGAGGCGTTCGTCGTACAGCGGACAGCGTCCACCCACTCGTTCGGCGGCGGTACCTCGTGGGTCGTCAGGGAATCTGGAGGTAGGCATAGGCGTATTCCGGACCTTGAACGCCGTGTAGCGCTCGTAGGAATGGAAGATCACTGTCGGCTTTTGTTGTTCGTAGACCAACTCTACTGGACGCCCGTGCTTTGCACACGCCGGACCATCCCTTTGGGTTCCTTCGGATGCCAACGCCGACAACACCAACCGCCAAGGTTCCGAATGAGTCGACGGCGATGACGGCGACTCGCCGAGACTCTTCTTCACCGCACTGTGCACACCCTACCGGCCACCGTACGTTCGCCGGCGTAACGGCCCCGTTCCACTCGGTACGGGCAGGTGGGGTGTGGTGCCTGAAGACTGGGCCCAGCGGCCAATCGAGTACCGGTGCAAACGGTCGGTCTTCAGTCGGCGAAGGGAGCCTAGCGGGAGCAACCGGGCGGTTCCGCATAGCCAACGAAAGGCCGGATTGATTGTCGGGCTTTCACGCTACGCCAGGGCTTCAGCCGTGAACAGACGCAAGCCGAGCTCGGAGTCGTACCCATGAATCTCAGTGTTCTGAACGGACTTGAGGAAAGCCAGAATCTCAGGCGACACCAGCTGACCAGGGACGAGCACAGGAAAGCCAGGAGGGTACGGCGTGATGAACGCGGCGGCGACGATGTCTTGGCCCGCATGTAGCGCGGCCTGAATCGAGCCATCGAGCTTCAAATAGCGAACTCGGGCTTCATTGACTGCCAAGAAGAACGCCCGCCGCATGTCCCCTTCTGGGCCCGGCTCGACGCTGTCGCGGAAGGATTTGTGAAAGCCTGAGAAGTTCGGAAGCGGCGCGCGGGTACCGGTCATCTCCAAGCGATTGGCCTGTCGGACGGCCGCGCGGTGGATACCTTCGGACTCGGCCTCGCCATCGAGGTCGTCGGCAATCGCAGAGAGCGCATCGATCAAGTGGGCTACGGCACCTCGGGTAGTGCCGATGTGGGTCATGAACAAGACGGTGTTGGTCGAGGTCTTGTTGACCTGGATGTCGAAGTCGTCAATGAGCATGCGCTTGAACTGGTCGCCATCAATGCCGGACGCGCCGACAAACAGGGTGATGCGGCTGGGATCCAGGCAGAACTCGTCGTCCATCCAAGCGTCATCCATACGCTCCCAGTCGACCTGATCCGCAATTTCGTACTGGGTGAACCCAGACGGTCTGTACTCCGCCGGTACGAGGTCTTCGGGGGTGAGTACGCGAAACCAGCGGCCGAGGTGTGGGTCGCTGTTGATACGCTGACGCAGCACAAGAGCGAGCTCGATGGCATGGTGAACCATCTCATACCCCTCGAGTTCCACCTGCCTACGCCCGATATCGAGTGACGCTAGAATGGGGTAATTCGGCGACGACGAGGTGTGGGTGAGGTAGGCCTGATGAAAGCCCTCCGCCACTTGAGAGTCGAAGTCTTGGTCTTGGATGTGAATCATGGACCCCTGCCGCAGGCTGGTCAGGGTCTTGTGGGTGGACTGTGTTGCGTACACCCGAACCTTTGCCACATCGGGGTCCGCCATGAGCCGACCGAGCCACTTGTCGGGGTTTTTGGACGCGTCGAACTCAGTACGCCACTCCGTGTACTCCTCTCGATACGCAGCACTAGCCAGCCGGTCCTTGAGAGCCGTCGCAGATGCCATGGCAGTTCGCTGACGAGTGATGGGAGTAAACGCCGCAAAGGCGAACCACGCCTCATCCCAGATGAAGGTCATCTCAGGCTGGATAGCGAGCACTTCTTCCATCAGCTTCTGTGGGTTGTAGACAATCCCGTCGAAGGTGCAGTTGGTCAACAACAGCACACGCGCACGAGACAGCTCGCCACGCGCCTTGAGCGCCAGCAGCTCCCGCTTGATGGAGACGAGCGGCACACCGCCATAGAACCCAAACTGCCGCAGAGGATATGGGTCCATGTAGACCGGCTGCGCACCACACAACACGAAGGCGTAGTGGTGGGACATGTGGCAGTCACGCGTGGCGAGAACGATATCCCCCGGTGTGGTGAGTGCCTGCAGGACGATTTTGTTGGCTGTGGATGTTCCATTCGTAACGAAGAACGAGCGATCTGCGCCGAAGGCTCGGGCGGCAGATGCCTGCGCGTCCAGCAGAGAGCCGTGCGGAGCCAGCAGAGAATCAAGTCCGCCGGTGGTCGCCGATGTCTCAGCCATGAACAGGCTGTTGCCGTACAGGTCCTCCATGTCGCGAATCCAGTGCGACCGGCTGACCGACTTGCCGCGCGCGATGGGAAGCGCGTGAAACACACCCGTGGGACGCAGCGAGTAGTTCTTCAATGCGGTAAAGAACGGCGTCTCGAAGCGCTCCTGCACCCCGATCAACAGCGACTGGTGCAGTTCCAGCAGGTCCTCTTGGCGGAAGAAGATGCGTCGGAACATGCTGTGGTGTGTGCCAGCCAAATCCTCGACGTTGGCGTCGGAGACGAGAAACAGGTCGAGACTGGGGCGCAGGCGGTTGATGACAGAACCCAGCGCGCGGCCGATGTCCGAGCCGATGAGCTTCTGCGTATCGACAACGGCCAAGGCGCGCTCCGCCATGCCCAAGCTGTGCTTGGATGCAATCGGGAACCCGTAGCGGATGACCACGCTCTGCAGGTTCTGGTTGAGCAGCGCAGCAATCAGCGCATCCTCGTAGGACGGCACCACAACAACATCGTAGACGAATGGGTCGCTGTCTTTGCGGAACTCCAAAAGACGGTCGCGCAAGCGGTCGACCTCTCGGGGCTGCATGGCATCCACGACCAACACCTCAAAGTACGGGCGCTCGTCCAGGATAATCTGCGGATGAGCGTCGTGTACGGCTTCATCATCTAGGTCAGAGTGGCCCTCATTATCGGCGGAGTAGACCCGGTAAGCCTCGCTGACCAACATGCGGACTACCAACTCCACGAGCAGGTGAAGGCCGTCGGCGTCTTCCGCTCCGACCAACACCTTCATACGCTTGACCAAGCGGTGCCCGGGATAGGCGTAGTACGTCTCCATACGGGCGAGCTCGTCCAAGTCCACGTTGAGACTTTCCAGCGCCTGCACGTCATCGGGGTTCTGTGCCCAGACGTGTACGTTGGCCTTCAGACGACGCCAGACGTCAGTGCGTTGGCGAGTCGCGACATATGCGGCCCCAAGTGTTGGGCGCACAGGGCGCTTACGGGTGTCACTCATCGGTAGATCTCCCAGCGAGTCCGGCCGGGCGGTGTCGCGCAGGCTTCTCGAGTGGTCCAAGTGTATCCAGACACGCAGCGCGCGCGTCTAGGGCGTAGTGCGGGAAATAAAGCTCCCGGTTTCGCAGGCTTTTGAGCGGCTGACCAAGACCGCAGAAGTCCGTCTCACGACTGCGCAAGACATCAGACGGGTCAGTAGCACCGACGACAAACGACCTCAACGAAGCACCGCGTGTACAGAATCTTGCAGCACATCGAGCGCCTGGTCGAGCTGGGCATCGGTGATGACGAGTGCGGGGAGGGCGCGGATGACATTTCCGTAGACGCCAGCGGACAACATGAGAACTCCATTCTCTCGACAGTGGGTCAATATCTTGCGAACCGCTTCAGTTGCGGGCTGGGCCACATCACCATCGACGCAGAACTCTATCGCGACCATAGCCCCAAGTCCTCGAACGTCCACCACCTCCGGGTAGGCATCGGCCAGCATTTGATAGCGGTCTCGAAGACGCTGGCCGACGACGTTGGCGCGGGAACACAGGTCTAGCTCCTCCATACGGCGCAACGTGGCCAGTGCAGCAGCACAAGCGATGGGGTTGCCGCCAAAAGTGCCGCCGAGCGTGCCCCGCTTTGCTGCGTTTATAACCCGCTCTTTTCCCACAACTGCCGACACAGGCAGCCCGCCGCCCATCGCCTTCGCCCACGTCGACAGGTCAGGGATAATGCCTAGCCGTTGGTAGGCGCCCCAGTCTCCGGTGCGACAAAAACCAGTCTGAACCTCATCAAATATCAGAGCGATGCCATACTGGTCGCAGATCTCGCGAAGGCCGCGCAAGTAGGCCACCGGAGCATGATAAAAACCGCCTTCGCCGAGTACGGGCTCAATCAGAATGGCCGCCACATCTTCAGGGGCGACAGTATCGAAGAACGCCTGGCGAAGTTCCGCCAACGCCCGCTCCGCGACCGTGTCTGGGTCATCATGAAACTCGCGAACCAACGGGTAGGGCAGTCGGAATACGCCGTTGGCGAAGGGGCCACAGCCTAACTTGTAGGACACCTTCGAGGTGAGTGTCATGCTCAACAGCGTGCGACCGTGAAAGGCGCCTGTAAAGCAGATCACCGAGGACCGGCCTGTAGCCTGCCGCGCAATCTTGATAGCATTCTCCACCGCCTCCGAGCCGGAGTTCAGCAGCACCGCACGGGTGGACTCGCCATGGGGCAACAAGCGCACGAGCTGCTCACACAGGGCAACGTAGCCTTCGTAGGTTGCGATGTGCATGCAGGCATGCTGAAGCTTGCTCGCTTGGCGGATGATGGCCTCGACGACGTGCGGGTCAGAGTGCCCCAGTGTGGTGACACCGATGCCGCTCGACAGGTCGATGAAGTCGCGTCCGTCGACGTCTGTGAGGATGGCTCCTAGGCCTTGGTCGGCCGCAATTCGCGTGCCATGCGGTACACCATTAGCAACAACTGCCTCACGTCGGGCAAGCAAACGGTCCGTTGTGGTCTCGGGGACATGGGCGCTCATTGAATGTCTCTCAAAGTGTATTGTAAAGTGAACGTGCCGGGATACTGCGCACCTGTAACGCAATATACAGAGTCAATGAATTTACTAGAAAATGGGCGGGTTAGGGGCAATGAGCACGGTTCTTCATTTCGACCCAAACGTTCAAGAAAACAGACAGATGGCCCCGCCGCAGGACCTAGGAGCCCATGTTCGCGCGCTACGTGAATCCTTGGGGCTGTCTCAGAGGGCATTAGCGCGTCTAGCCGGCGTGACGAACGCTACCATTTCCAACGTAGAGCAGAATGCCGTAAGTCCGTCGGTGGCGTCCCTTCGCAAGATTGTCCGGGCCATGGGGCACTCACTCGCGGACTTCTTCACCCGCGAAGACCCGCAGCACAGTCGGCGCATCTACCGAGCTGCCGACCTAGTGGAGTTGGCAATGGGTCCGGTCTCGCTGCGCCTCGTAGCCACAGGAGATGCGAAACACACCCTACACATGCTGCACGAACGGTACGCCCCCGGTGCGGATACGAGCTCAGAAATGCTGAGCCACCCAGGCGAGGAGGCCGGGCTTGTCATCGAAGGTACCCTCACACTCACCCTGGGCGACGAGCAGCAGACTCTGGGCCCGGGCGATGCTTACCAATTTCCAAGCACCATTCCCCACCGCTTCGAAAACCGGGGCACCGAGCCGTGCGTTCTCGTGAGTGCTTGTACTCCCGCAAACTTCTCAGGATGACGCCATGAACTCCAGACTGCTGCCAACGCTTGCAGGCTACTGGGACGGCGCCTTTCGCCCTCTCGCCACGCTGCCCACCTTTGACGTCGTAGACCCAGCAACTACCTCCACACTCGCGTCGCTGCCCACCTACAGCACAGATCACGCCAGTCTGGCGGTCGACGCTGCAGCGGGTGCCTTGGCGCAACCCCCGTCGCTTGAGCAGCGCGGCAAATGGCTTCTCGCTGTTGAGCGTGCGTTGCTAGACAACCTGACGGAGCTCGCCCAAATCATCACTGCCGAGAACGGCAAGCCCATCGCCGAATCGCAGGGTGAGGTTCGTTACTCGGCTGGTTTCTTCGCCGACGCCGCCAACCAGCTGACCCACCTCGATTCACGCGACCTGCCCATCACCGCCAAAGGACATCGTTGGCGCCTGCATCATCGCCCAGCGGGCGTTGCTGGGCTCATCACACCGTGGAACTTCCCCATGGGTATGCTGGCAAAGAAACTCTCGGGTGCCATCGCAGCTGGGTGCCCAACCGTCATCAAGCCGTCCGAGCTGACCCCCCTGTCGTGCATTGCCTGGTTCACGCTTCTCCATGACCTCGACCTACCCAAGGGCTTCGTCAACCTCGTCTTCGGAGATGCCCCAGCCATCGGGCAGGTACTGTGCGAGCGCATGGAGGTCCGCGTCATCAGCTTCACCGGCTCCACAGGTGTTGGCCGCCTGCTCGCTACCCAGAGCGCTCCCAACCTCAAGCGCATGTCGCTGGAGCTTGGCGGCAACGCTCCCTATGTGGTCTTCGATGATGCTGACCTCGACCACGCCGTGGGTCACTTGATGGCCAACAAGTTCCGAAATGCAGGCCAGACCTGTGTATGCGCCAACCGAATTTTGGTCCAAGACGCAGCGTACGACGCGTTTATACGCCGAGCTTCGGACCGCGTGCGCGCATTGGTTGTTGGGCCCGGCGCTGATCTGAACACTGATGTCGGACCGCTCATCGACGAACGCGCCCGCATAAAGGTGGCATCCATGGTGACAGACGCCGTCGCTCACGGTGCGGTGATTGCGGTTGGGGGCAACTCAGCGCCTGGCGAGGGCGCCTTCTTTGAGCCAACCCTGCTTACTGGAGTGACAGCCTCCATGCGCTGCTCGCAAGAAGAGCTCTTCGGACCCGTTGTCGCCATCGAGCGCTTCGTGGATGAAGAAGCCGGTATTCTCCGAGCAAATGACACCGAGTACGGCCTGGCTGCCTACGTCTTTTCGACCGACGTTGACCGCTTGGAGCGCGTCGCGGCGCGGCTGCACTTCGGACATGTCGGCCTCAACACCGGCACCGGGCCCACGCCGGAGGTCCCGTTCGGTGGCATGCAGCAGTCCGGGCTCGGTCGAGAAGGCGGTCTGGAGGGTATCTTGGAGTATATCGAGCTCCAGACCTGCCCGACTCCAGCGATACCGTAGGCATTTCCGTTGCTAGGTCAGCGTTACAGTACGTGAATCCGGCTCGAAGCCAGCCACGGGAAAGCTCCACTGCTCCCCGGGCCAGACCAGGGTCAAGCACCGGCCGCGAGGGTCATAGCAGGCGGCGTACAAGGTCCCCGCTCCCTTGTCGTACTGACTCGACCAGACCGTGGGTCCAAGGAAACGACTAATAAAGCCATCCCGCCCTAAGGTCGGGTCCAACGCTGCGTTTTCGACCTCAGTCAATCGCTCAACGCTACCGGTTGAGAGCGCGTGCTCGGGCCACTCGACGGCGAGCTGATGATTTGTGGCGGCGAGGTTGGACGTGACTTGAGCAGGTCGGTCCGGGGCCAAAAATACGGTGGAGCTGTGGCCGTGGACGTCGACTACCGTGACCGTGTAGGTCATGTGACACGGTACACGACGCAGGACAGCCACGGCTTCTTCTGTGGTTGTGCACACCTGAAGCAAATACCGAATGATGAGCGGGATGCCAAAACCAGTGCCCACCACTCGCCGACCGCCGAAGGCCAGCGAAGCGCTCAACCCAGCGTCGTTGATGCCATCGAGCAATCCCCACAGACTGTCGCTAGACCCAACTACGGTCCGACCGAGCCACTCAGTGCGAAGGACCAAGCCGTCCCACAGGGCTGTGTCGTAGTCATAGGTGCGAACCAGCAACGGCGCACCATGGAGCCAGACGCCTTGCGAGCACCCCGTCGCGTATGCCGGGGGGCACCAACTCGTCATGAAGCGCGCAAACAAGTCGCCACCACCCCCGAGCGCTACGAGTTCGTTGTAGAGAGGAAGCAGCTCTGGCATGTGCTGACGCAACGCTCGTTCACTCGCCAGGTACGTCGGACGGGCCAACACCCCTTCCCAAAGAAACCACGCGCGGTACGCCGGCCACAGCTCCGCCACTTCAGCCGCCCAAATAGGGCCCGGCTGATCTTCGGATAGAGATCGTACGACGACATTAGTCAGGAGATTACAACATCTTGAAGTGGTTGGCTTCAGCGATAACGGCGGAGATAATTGGTTCCTGACTGTTCAAGGTGCGTGTGATGAACTGGTCGCGAATGGCTTGGGTCCAGCGTTTGGCGCGCTGTTCGAGCTCGAAGTCATCGTTCATCAGGCGGTTCGGAGTGATGAGGATGCCGAGGTCTGCTCCCTTATAGAAGTAATCGCCCGGGCGTGTGATCCGCAGGAAGAAGGCCTCCATCTCGGACTCCACGGTCCGACGGTGGGTCTGTACCCGCACGAACTCAGCGGTCCCGTCTGGCAAGAGTCGCCAGATTCCAGAACGAGGGGCTTCGATGACTTGCTCGATGTCATCTGTGGTGTGCTTGATGACAAGCTGACCCCAAGCGTCAATATTGTCGGGATCCGCCCACCGCGCGTTGAGTTCCTCCACATCCAGCTCGTAGTCAATGCCCGAGTACTCGAGGAGATGGAAGAGGAACAGCGGCGCGTCAGCGTGGGCGAACGAGGCTAGGTTCGTCATGGCACTGGCACCCGTAATGCGCGGGTTGACTTCTCCCAGATACAGCTTGTCAGTGTCCATATCGCGGAGAAAGTCGAGCTCAAAGTAGCCCATGTATCCCATCTTCTTAAGCTCTTCCCCAAACGCTACCGTCATGGCGCGGGCCTCATCGCGTACATCCGTCGTGAACGAGTCCGGCAGGACCTCGTTGCCACACCAGCCGCCCTTGTAAGGGGTCAGCTCCGAGAAGCCGACCAGCTCGGTCATGAGCGGACCCACAATGGTTCCGTGTCGGGTCACACAGGCTTCTTGGGCGGCACCGCGGCAGCGGATGCGCTTCATTACCTTCACCTCTGGGGCGGCGATGATGTCGTCTGCGTGCGCATTAAACTCGTCCTCATTCGAGACAAAGAACGTGGTGTGTCCCGAGTCACCGTAGGCGGTCTGAATGACGAGTTCGTTTCCGAGATGCTCGGACAATCGCCGCAGATCTGCGTAGTCCTTGACCGGAGTGAGCACGTTTGGCACCGAATCAATGCCAGCTCGTTCGGCAATGCGAGTCGTCATGATCTTGTCGTCGATCTCGTTGCGGAGCTTGGCGGACGGAAACGCAATTTCAAGACCGAGCTCTTCGCATAAGGCTTCGGTCTGCTCGTCGAACATCAGGAACAGCGCGAGTGGGCGCTGGTCACCATCTGTTCGCGACCGGATGAAGTCAACAACGTCCTTGTGCTGCAGCAGGTAGTTGTTGATGTCTTCAATGCTTGTGAACGGCGCGTGTGGGACCTCAAACGGAGCCAAGACGTTGGCATGCTCGCCATCAAAGCAGTCCAGATGGTTGATGAACCGGAAGCGCCTGACCCACTCGTCCATTCCGAGGAGGTTGAAGCATGTCGCACTGACGAAGATCACGGGGCGGTCGTTACGAATGAAGTGATTGCGAATGTCAGACAGGCCGCGAAGGGTCTTTGTGGTCATGGGGGGCTCCGTGTTGGTGGTAGGGGTCAGTTTGAGGCCGTGACCCGTGGCGGAAGGCAACCCAGCAAGACGAGAGACCCAAGCGGCGAAGCGGTTGAGAATGTCAGCTAAGTCGCGGAGGATGCGCGTGAAGAGAGAGGCCTGCGAATCGATAGGTATGCTCGGTTTCAGGACTTGGCCCCTGACAGAGGGCGACCCGGCATTGCCAGAGACCCAAGTCCATTGAGGCCGGCTCGCAAGGGCGAATCAGGCTGATAGACTTCGAAGACGACAGGAGCGTTGCGGAAGTCTTTCAACGGCTGACCTAGACC
>JBLHSN010000149.1:0-13068 GCA_047626195.1 Myxococcota bacterium | reverse complement strand
TCGGTCAGAGACGTGGTCGATGCCACGATTTCGAGCGACTCACTGCCACGGACCCGGTCGGCCGGCAGGAGTATTTGCAGCTCCGTGTGTGCGCTCACCGACTGGGAGACCACTTGCGTCCGCGAAACACCCGGTTCAAGGACAGGAAGCGTTACTTCAATGGCGTCCATATGCGCACCCATCTGGGCGGTGAACCGAATCGTGGCGTCTTCCGTGGAGTCGACGTCCACGTGAACCGGGACGCGGGCGGTACCGCCGGCGGCAATGCTCACTGTTGTGTCACCGAGCGTACCGTCAAGACCGACGAAGGTGCCGTGAATGACCGCCTCAGCATCTTCTTCGGTACCATTGTGCAGCAGCGCTTCAATCTGCAGGCTGTCGCCTGGGTAGACGAATCGTGGGGTGACTGCCTGCACCATGAGCGGCTTGCGAACTACCACATCGTGCTCTGAGGAACCGGCGCGACCGTCTTCGTCGACCGCCACCACCATGATTCGGTAGGTCGTGGTGTTGTCCGGAAGGTCAAAAGACACCTGGCCGCGTCCATTCGCGACCGGCACCTGGGCATCGAAGAAAGCGGTACTCTCGAACAAGGACCGCAGCAGATTCGCCGGGATCTGGCCTTCAATCATGCCGCCATCGCCACCGGGGAACAACACCTCGTGCCGCGCCCGACGAGCATGTGGCAGCTCCAAGCGGCTGTCCGCCGTCCGCACACCGAGCGGCTGACTGGGGAACAATCCGGCCAAGGGGTTCGGCGTCTGCATACCCGTCAGGCCCAACACCGCTTCATCCACCACCATCACGGTGGCTTGTCCGCTGACGGGACGTCCGAGGTCGTCTTCCAAGAACACGTCCACGGTCAAGCCTTCGCCGGGTGCGGCGATGTCTCGGTCGGGAGACGCGGTCACTGCCAGCTCTTGAGCATCCAACGTCACGGAGAGCTCGACAGTTCCCAGGCGGAAGGCGGGTGCTCCCGTCTCAAAGCCGCTCGCATCACGGTCGTTGTGGGTTCGGCCACGCAGTAACGAAAGCGTGGCGTAGATGTTCGGTGCATGTTCGCCAGTAATCGGAACTTCGATGACCGGAGTGTCTCCAGAAATCCGAACTTCTTGGTGCGAGACCACCCCGTCGCGCTCGAGCGTGAGTAGGCCGAACGCCTCGTCAAAGGGCGACTCCACAATGAGCCGAGCCACGTCACCTGGAGAATACGACGTCTTGTCCGCACGCACCTCAATGCGTTCGTGGTCAAACCGAGGCCAGGCAGCGACCTCATCCCCACTCGCCCGGAAGGAAAATCCAGAGACAACGTCGTTACCGTCTGCATCTTGCGACCAGGCACGCACCCGCCACTGACCGGCTTCCGGCACGGTGAAGGTACAGCTCGCAGTGCCCTCCGTCGTACGTACCAAGCAGCTATCTGTCTGCACGTCCACCGGGCGCGACAACATCTGCGCCGCACCGGATGTCAGCCGCGTGGTGGTGTGGTGGTCGACGCGCTCAAGGCGAAGGCGAACCGGCACATCCTGCACCGACTCCCCACCCGGCGTGACCGCAATCACAGGCACTTCAAGCGTCTCGCCTGCTGCGAGAACCTGCCGAGTGGGCGGCTCCACCCCAATGTAGAAATCGGCAGGATGAACCACCCGACTCGTCCGCCCCAGGTAGGCTTGACGGTCCACGTCCGTGACGGTCGCATCGACGGTGTACCGAACCGGTCCAACAGATGCCGGGTGCGCCGGGCTGAAGCTCACCGCAAGCGTACCGGCTCCGCCCAAGCGACCATCGCCAGACGCAACAGTGCCTGCGACACTCGCGCTCTCAACCGCGAACCGGTACCGCGCGTACCCAGGGACGTTGAATGTGACCGGCTCTCGGCGAACTTCCCAGCTAACGCCTCGGCCATCCAGGGTTCCGCCGTGCAAGTAGGCACCGTCCAACACCGCTGTTATTGAGGTGTCGCGTTCCCATACCTCAGGTGCTGTGACACCAACTTCAAAGGTGGGAACGCGGTATTCTTCGATACGAAAGCGGTGACGAACCTCCGCGCCGTCAATCGATGCAACGGCTTGCCATGGGCCCACACTCGCACTCTCAGCCGTTGGAATCTCAAGCGTGCCTACGCCAAAGGCGTCCAAGACCACCTCCTGTTGGAGCGCTTCTTGACCCTGGGCATCGACAACGCGAAAGCGAACCGACTCGCCCTGCATGTCGGGTCCACCCAAGAAGGTGAGCTGAACGTCGTCTCCTGGGCGGTACGCTCCGCGCTCGGTGAATAGGGACGCTGCCAACGTTTGGGTTCCTTCGGTCGCTCCACGCAGACCGAGCTGCCAAGCAGCACTCATGCGGTCTTCGCGCAGCAGTACCGCAACCGTCTCATCACCACGATGTGCGAGCAACACTAGCGGCTGTGAGACACCGTGACCATGGGCTTGATCGAGGGGTATCGTCGCCGTTCCATCCGCCGCTGTGACACCCGTGCCCACCACCGTTCCGGCTGCGGTCACCACATCCACGCGACCCCCCGCCACCCCTTGTGGGTCGGCAAGTTCGGTCATCCACGCAAAGACGCTGCCCTCGCTCACCTTCGCAGTGACCCCTAGATTGCTGGCTTGGACCATGACCGATGACGCCAGCCGTCCGCTCGCCTCGGTTCCAACGCCCTCACCACTCACTGCCACACACCACAAGCCCGACCCTTGCGGAAGCTGGACCGGCACGGTCAGCATCTCGTTCATCTCGGTTTCGAACCTAGGGATTGGGATGTCAACCGCACGGCTACTGTCAATGGAACACAGACGATTCGCCAGCATGTTGCGAGCAAAGTCTTGCTCGGACACCGGAGAAGCTTTGGCAGTCAGCTCTGTCGCATTGCGGACATGAACCTCCACAACTCCGCGTCCGGACTCCACGGCGACTGGCAGCGCAGGCACCGCCACCATCGGTGCATGGTCCATGGTGCGGAACTGCCAGGTCATCGACTCGTCTTGTTCGTTGCCAAGGACGTCTACCAGGCCATTCATGCTCGCCCAGTACTCGGTGCCCTGCTCCAGCTCCATGGCCAGTTGGTATCGCCCACTGTAGCCAGAGACGCTCACGGACAGGGGCTCTGGCTCAATTCGCATGGCTTCGCGAACCCGTGCCAAGTCAATCGGCGTGCCCGACGACAGCGACCAGCGCACGGACAGCGGAAGCCGTTGTACAGAGGCGTCTTCCCAGTTGACGCTCATCCACGTGCCCTCGTCAAACGAAATGCCACGTTGAACACTTAGAGTGTGCTCTTCGATGCCGTCTCCCGTGGGCACAACAATGTCAACGGCGCCAGAATCGGGCAGGTCGTCAACCGTGACGGCCAGCAGATGTCCGGTTGGCACCGACTGATCGCTCGCGTAGGACAGTTCGGTCGGAGACGAGAATCGCGTCGAAAGCGGCGAGCCATCGCTCCCGGTCACCTGAATCATGCGAGACAGCACGCTGGGGTCAACCGGCTGGTCGAACAGCAACACAATGGGACCGTCGCCAACTGCCATGGTGAACTGGTTGATGAATCCTACGAATCGCGGAGACCCCATCTCAACTGGCCAGTTTGCCACTTTCCCAGCGTACTGGAAAAACGGGGTTGTCCCGGTGATGCGTGCGACCTTTCCCCCCAGGCGAGGGTGCTTCAGAACGGCGGTGTACGGAACGCCGGCTGGAAGCGGTTCGTCTGGGGTGAAACGAAGGATGTCGGTCTCCCGCCACGACCAGGTTCCAGCGATAGCTGGCTCGAGGCTGACCTGAGGCACCGGCGAATCGACAGTTGGCACCATTGCATCGCCAAACCGAAGCCCAATAGCGCCGTCGCCCGGAGCCTCCCAGTCTGTCCACACGCGAATCACATCACCTCCCACCTCAGCGGGTGCGGCGTCGCCATGACCGGCACCATTGTGCGCCAGTGGGTCATGCGCGGGCTGGTCCACCGACCATTCAGGCGGGTTTTCTGGAGGTGCGTTGAGTGCTGCGGCACGGACCGACTCCACTTCCGACACGTCTGCGGTGCGATTGTCATTCGTCGGGAATGAACAGGCAGCAGACAAAATGAACAGGATTGGGACGATTCTTGGCATGATCAAGCTCCTTGGCGAGACTGTACACGAAGCAAGATTCATGCCACAAATGTACAGGCGCAACTATCCTTCGGTTCTATCATTTTCATATTCGTGTTCAAAATCGAATCAAAGCTACACAGCGCTGTGACACCACGCCACCTCACGGCTGCATGAAGCCGTCAGCCAGCCATTCATCGGGGTTTACCGGCACTCCAGCCACCACCAATCCCCAGTGAAGGTGCGGCCCTGTGCTTTGACCGGTAGACCCTACCGCGCCAAGCCGGTCCCCCTTTTCGACCACATCGCCCACACTCACCGCAATCTCAGACAGGTGGTTGTACGACGTGGTCACTCCTTCACCGTGATGCACAATCACCACATTGCCGTAGATGGCTTGTTCTTCCGCCAATACCACCTCACCTGCTTCGGCCGCACCCACCCGCGTGCCGGTGCCAGCTGCGACGTCGAGTCCGGTGTGAAGCTGCTTTTTGCCATCCGAGTAGCTGCGAAACTTACCGAACGGTGAGGTTCTACGACCGCGTGTGGGCATCTCGAAGGGGCCCGACCACCGTGCCTCGCCGATATCTTGAGCGTAGGCCGCCTGCCGGTCCGCCATGGCCTGCTGACGAGCAGTGTCGTCTTCGCGTGCACGTCGCTGTGCATCGGTCAGAGTGATGAGTCCGCCCGTTGGGTAGACTACGTCCGTGACCTCGACCGACGTATGCATCTGCGTCACATTACCCGCCCTATCAACCACTCGAATCACCACCGGCATGGGCGACAGTTCGGCTTCGAGGTCAACGCCGGTGAGCCAACGCCCGACCGAAGGCTCCAGCACACGGCCAGCCGTCTCGGCGCCTAGCCCACGGCCAAAGACCATGGAAATAGGCTCATTGGCGTGAGTGAATATCGCAAGCGTTCGCCCACGACCTCCACCGCGAGAGGTCAGCATCACCTCGGCCGGCGTATTGTCGATGACCATCGCAAGTTCTACCTGAACAGCGTTGCGGTACCACGAGCTGTCCACAGCCCTCACCGTCAATGTAGTGGGACCGTCCGGTAGGAGCGTTGTATCGATGAGGATGCGGTCCATGTCCACGGTGGCTGCCATCGCCGCCGGCCCACCCAGCTCAATAGCGCCAATACCTGGGTCGGCATCTTCCACCAGCAGTGGCAGCGAAATCTCTCCTGCACGCGGCGTATCTAAGGGCGGAACCGTCAGGGTTGGTGGTACCTGGTCAAACGAACACGCAGCTATCAACCCGATTAACATTCGTCCTCCAAGAGGTATCGGTATTGTAGTATGCGACCCAACACCACAAGGGATGCACAAGACAAACCCGCCATGCTCCCATCACACAGGGCGTCGGCACCATGGATGGCAGTGTGAGTGAGGGGCTCCTCTCCGACATCGATGAAGGCCAGACCGAGAAGACCCGCGATGTTCGGTCTGCAGAGGTGTCACGGCCGCTACGCGAAGAACGAGCCATGTCTTTCTTGTCGTCCATCGGGTATGCTCGGTGTTTCATGATGTTGTTGCTGTCGAATTGTCAGATTGAGCTGAACCGGGGCGAAGTGCGCTCTGGGGAGCAAGTAGTCAACCTCACCGACCTCGAAGTGAAGCTGCTCAGGTATCTAGTGGCGAATGCGGACCGCGCCGTTTCCCGCGATGAGCTGCATCGAGAAGTTTGGGGCTACGCGACCGGTGTGCAGAGCCGCGCCGCCGACTTCAGCATGAGTCGTCTGCGTCGCAAGATTGAACGCGTGCCAAAGCAACCGGTCCACTTGCTGTCTGTCCGCGGTGAGGGCTATCGATTTCAGGCTGCTGCAGGCGACGCGCTGCCCATTCCTCCCGTGCCAGAGACGTCATTTCACGGACGTGAGGCAGAGCTCATCGCGCTGTCGGACGCACTCGATCAAGCCAGATTGGTGAGCTTGTTGGGACCAGGAGGTGTGGGCAAGACGCGCATGGCCCTGCGCTTTGTCGAGCTTCAACGTCAGAATGCCCGGTGGTCCGGAGGACTACTGTTTTGCGAGATCTCAGCGGCACGCACCGCGGAAGAGGCGACAGAAGCGGTGGCTCGGGCACTGGGCCTGCCGCCAAGTCGCCTGGAACGCAGTGTTCAAGTGGGCCAAGCGCTAACCGCGCGCGGTCGCCTGCTGCTGGTGCTCGACAATCTTGAGCAAGTACCTGCGGCCCCGTTGGTCCTCTCCTGGCTCGCCTGCGCACCCGAGCTGCACTGTTTAGTGACCTCGCGCGACAGGCTCAATGTAGCGGCCGTCCACACCGTGCCCATTGGCCCCCTCTCTCCGCAGCTCGCCGAGGCCTTGTTCGTGTCCCGGGCACGAGCGGTGAGGCCCGGACTCACAGCCAGCGCGGCCGTTCGAGAGCTGGTGGCGGTGCTGGAAGGGCTACCCCTAGCGCTGGAGCTTGCGGCGGCGCGGTGCTGTTTGTTCTCCCCAGAACAGCTCACAAAGCGCATCGCAGGGTCGTCATTGTCACTCTTGACCAGCACCCATCTGGACCGCCCACTGCGTCACCGTACGCTCTTTGCGGCGGTGGAGTGGTCGTGGAAGTTGTTGTTGCCTTGGGAGCGCGACGCGGTGGCCCAATGCGCACTTCTTCCTGACGGTTTCACCTTGGCAGCGGCGGAGGTGGGTGTAGACCTCTCCGCGCACCCCGATGCCCCTGCGGTGATTGACGCTGTAGCCATGCTCTGCGACCGTTCGATGTGCTGGTTAGACACCAGCGGCGACGAACCACGTCTCCGTTTGTACAAGGCGGTACGCGACTTCTCCCTTGAGCATGTCGCTTCTATAGACACTATTGCGGCTGCACGCGGGCGATGGCTAGACTGGGCTGTGACGGAAGCCGAGAGCAAGGCTCAGTCGCTCGCCGAAGCCACCTCCAAGAATGCGGCAGGATACCTGATATCCGAGCAGGCAAATCTACTCGCGGCTTGGCAGGAAGCCCCTGTGGGCAGCGCGACCGCAAGTCGCTTGGCGGTGGCGCTCGCGCCAATTGTAGGTCTGCAAGGACCCTGGCATGTCTTGGAAGCACTTATGGAGCGGGGAGTGGCCGACGCCAAGGCCTGCGGCGACCACGAACTGCAGCATCGCGCCCAGTTGGTCCAGGGTCACGGGTGTCGTATGTTGGGGCACTACCAACGCTGCAACTCGGTCTTGCAGGCCTTGCTCGCCGACGACCCCTCCGTCGAGGTTGCGGTAATTGCGCGCGTTGAGTGGGCCGCCAGCCTGCGCCGTGTGGGCGCAACAACTCAGGCGACTGTGCTGTGCCACCAAGTGCTAGAGCTGACCCAAACGGAGATGCCCGTCCAGCGTGGCCGCGCACAGACCATTCTGGGGCTCATTGTTGCAGACCACGCACAACCCCAACGGGCCCTAGCGCTGCATCGAGAGGCCCTCGCCACCTTTCTCGCTGCCGGCGCTGTGCAATACGAGGCCACGGCTCGCAGCAATCTAGCGGGACGGCTGCGGGACCTTGGCCGCTACGAGGAATCACGAGAGCAGTATCGTTTGGCTGACTTGACTGCGGAGCACACCGGGAGTCAGCGGGTCAAAGCCCTGTTGTTGCAAGGCCAGATGCGCTTGGAGTTGGCCGCCGGCGACCTCGAAGCCGCCGAGGACCTGGGTACCCGAGAGGCAGAGTTGGCGAGGGCGTTGGGGGACCGCGCCACGGTCGCGTGGAGCTTGGGCAACCTGGCGGCGCTCTCCTTAGAGCGCGGAATGCTCGAGCTGGCGGAGCGTCGTTTAGACGAAGCCGAGGCGCTACACCGAGCTGTGGGCAGCCCAATGGGAGTCATCGCAATGCTGGCGAATCGTGGAATTTTGGCGCACATTCGCGGGCAGCCACACGATGCGATTCCTTTCTTTGAACGGGCCGTGGAAAGCGCGCATCAAGGCGGTGCCACGACCATGGAGGTGTTGGCACGAGGCTACCAGAGCATGGCGCATGCCGCAGCAGGGCAGAAAAGCGAAGCCAGAGAGGCGCTTGACCTTGCGGTCAGTGCCGACTGTGCCAACGCCTGGAACGATTTTCTTGCAGTGGCCCAAGGAGTTTGGCTCGCCGCCTGTGGCGATCTGATGGGTGCCCGTGCGTGTTTGGTGCTCGGGGGAGACCATCCGGTCCAGGACACACGCATGGCCTTGCAGATGCTGGACCGCGCTACCAGCGGACCCTGACACGCCCATCGGTACCAGCACCCTCGCGTGCCCCTCCCAACCCTGCGCCAGCACTGATTGTAGCTTGCCCTTGGGTCTGCCAGAGACCGGCTTCCAGCAAGACGACTTGATTGGCTGGGTCAGAGTATGAAGCGCCCCCCCCTCCGCCGCCGCTGCAGTAGGTCCAGATAAAGCCGGCACCACCGCCACCAAAGTAGCCGGAGCCCCCAGCACCACCACCGCCGTTGCCTTGACCGCCCCCAGAGTGCCAGTCATGGGCACCGTCGGTGAGACACTGCCCGTTGACCCCCTTGGAGGCGCCGCCCGCGTCTTGGCTACCCGGTTGACCGGGGCACTGGTTCGCCGCTGTGCCAGTGGGCTGTCCGCCAGTACCGCCTGCGATGGACTGGCCGCCCATGCCGCCGGTTGCACTCATGCAATACCCGCTAAAACCAGTCTGCAGGTCTTGACCATGTTGACCCTGGGTTCCGCCTCCGGCACCGCCTGCCCCGCCATCCTTGCAGCCGGAACAACCGTCGCTTCCGCCACCACCGCCACCCGCTGCCACGGCTAACGGAAGGCCATTGCGCAAGAAGTAGCTGCCGCCGCCGCCATTACCATAGGCCGCCCCGTGCTCGGCCACCCAAATGTCGAGGGTCTCGCCCGGAAAAACCGGAACATCAGCTGATACGAAGGCCGCGCCTCCACCCGTAGCTCCGAATTGATTGCCGCCGCCACCGCCACCGCCCCACAGCTCAACCGTCATCCATTCGACGTTCGCAGGAACGACCAGAGCGTACTCTCCCGGCACCGAATAGTCACTCTCAAACCAGACTATTTGGGTGTCGGTATCTTCCTCGCTATCCGTGTCGGCGTCCGTACCCGGGTCTGCTGTGTCCAAGCCGGTGTCCGTTGTGCTCGTATCTTCGGTGCCGGCGTCTGTTGCGCCGGTGTCGTTATCGGCCTGCTGCACGATGGAGGTGTCGCCACCGAGACATGCCGTGGTGATGGAGAGGAGAACAGAAATCAGGGCAATGCGGGACATTAAGACCTCAAGAAGAGAGGTCCACAACCTAGGAGGTTGCCTACCATTGGTGTGTAGCAGTGTGTAGCAGTGTTTCGCAGCCTCGCCGCTTACTCATGTTGCAAGGTCCGGCAAACTGTCCGACGCAGCGCGGAGGAGGTAGTCGAGCAACGTCACCGCATTCAACCAGGCCGTGCCAATCATCCTGTCCGGTCGAACAGACCGTCCGCCATACTCCCCGGCTCAGCGCATCCCAGCAGTGGCTACACCGACCCGACGCCCGGATGCGGCACATTCGACTACGGAACTGTGAGGCTCTTTGACATCTGATCAAGCCAACTCGTAGACATCCATCCGATTAACGTTTCGACTTTAACGGCTGTTGTTATGGCGCTATGCGACTCAACACCGCGAGAGTTGGCACCACATACAGCCGGCACAAAGCCATCACCGGGCTTGCCCAAACCGTGTCATTGTTCTGTTATCCGAAGCGAATTTGACATCAGGCGAGGCATCGCAACTGTACACTTATGCCACGCTTAGGAGTCCTTCATGTATCGCCTCATGCCATGTCTGTTCGCGCTTGCCCTCATTGGATGTGACGAGGGCATCCCCGACGACACAGACACCGTGGATACAGAAGTAGACCTCGACACCACCGAGCCCGACACCGACGTCGGTACGGACGCCGACACCGATGAAGGCACCGACCCAGACACCGGTCCTGTCCCAGACGGCGACGTGAACGAGATCAACAACACCCGCGCGCAAGCGACCGTCATCACGCTGGAACACGAGCAGCTCGACCTGAGCATCCACTCGCCGGATGACGTCGATGTCTTTGCCTTCGAGATTGCCGAGCAAACGGGTGTGCGAATTCGCATTGACTTCGACCACGCTGGCGGCGAAGGCGACCTCGACATGCGTCTGATTCGCGATGACCTGAACGAAGACGACGACGACGACCCGGTTCTTGGAAGCTCAGTCTCAACATCGGATACAGAAGGATTCACACCGACACTGCTGCCGGGAACCTACTACATTGAAGTGTACGGCTACCGTGGCTCCATGGCCGACTACGACATCTCGATTGAATCGTTCGACATTGAAGAAATTGACGTGTCGGAGGTGTACAGCGACCTCACCGTCCGCATGCTCGAGAACCCGCGCGTATTCGGCAGTGGTTCCGGCCAGACATTCGCCCTCGAGTCGGACATCTACAATATTGGCACCGCCCCCGCACCCGGCAGTTCGCTGGGTCAAGGTACCGGAATGTTCCGCTTGCGCGGCCTAGACGGCACCATCATCGCCACCGGTAATAAGGGCCCCATCTTCTTCACCAACAACGGCGGCTGCCCCGGTATTGCTATGCATGACGAATGGGTGCTGCGCGGCGAGCCCCACTTGGAAGGCACGCTGGGTAACAACAGTCTGACCGACCCTGGCTGCAGTGACTTCTACGGTGCTCTCACCAACAACGGGCTCGACACACCTCTGGTCATTGGGGACCCGGCACTCGTTCCGGACGGCAGCTACATCTACGAGCTCGAAGTCGACGCAGCCAACACCTACGTGTGGGAAGCTTCCTTCGTGCGCGCCAACAACTCCGGTTGGGTGCCCATCAGCATCGGTACGCGCAACAACGGCGACCGCACCGTCACGGTCAACGGTCCCATGATGCAGAGCGGACAAGTGCTGGTGGACAGCGGCAATATCGCCACTATCCTTGGCAGCGGCGATGCTCTCGCCGGAACCCTAGACGGAAGCAGCGCCACAGCCAGCGCCGTCGGCAAGGTCTGGGGTGTCGCCCGCGACCCGAGCGGCAAGCTCATCGCCAGCCTTCCGGACGCCGGACAGGTCGTGCGTATTGATGACGCCGGCAACCTCGAAGTCCTCGCAGACGGCCTGATTGAGCCCCGCGGTATTGACATCAACACCGATGGCGACCTTCTCATCACGGATGCTGGAGGCAACGTGTTGTGGGCTCTGGCATACTCGGTCGGCACGGGTTCCTACTCCGGCGCTGCCGAATACACCCATAGCGGCATGACACTCACCGAGCCCTCCGCTGCCCGCTACGATTCTCTGGGCAACGTGTGGGTCGCGAACACGGGTGGCAACCAAGTCATTCGCATCGACAGCGTCAGCGGCGTCGCCGAGGTCATGGTCGGCACCGGGGCTCCCGGCCTCGAAGGCGACGGCGGTGGCGGCTCGGCAGCCAAGCTCTACCGTCCTCTCGACCTCGACATCACCGACGACGGCATGTTGGTCATTGCAGATGCCTACACCAACCGCATCCGTATCATGAACACCAATGACGCTGGCGTGCTGATGCTCGGTGGAATGGCGGTAGAAGCCGGAACTATCGAGAGCCTCGCAGGCGTCGGCAACGTGGCCGACGAAGATGCCCTGACCACTGATAACGGTACCGAGGGCTTCAACGGTGAGCTGCGCCATGGCCGTGGCACCGTGCTCGACCTCCCAGCAGCCTTGCAGGTTGTCGACGACCGCTTGTTCGTCATCGACTCCGACAATCACCGCGTTCGCGTGTTCGACGAGTTCGGCACTGCACACATCCTCGCCGGTTCCACCGACGTTCCAACAGACGCACGGTCTGCCGGCACCTCGGCAACAGACGTAGGCGATGGCGCAAGCGCTCTCGCATCGGATCTCAACCATCCGACCGGCCTGTTCGTGACCACGACCGCCGACGGATACGCGGTGGACGTGGCCGATGCTGGCAATAATCGCGTGCGCCGTCTTGACACTGTCGTGCTCACTGACGGCCCGCAGATCGACGAGAACTAAATGCGCTGGCTCGCTCTCACCCTCCCGCTCACGGTGCTCATCGTCGGATGTCCGCCGCCAGATGTAGACTCGGACACCGACCTTGGTACCGACACTGAACAGGGTTCAGACAGCGACACTGACACTGACACTGATACCGATACCGAGGCCCGCACGGATGTGGGGGTCACTAGTCGCCCCTCTCCTGGCTTCTGTGAGCCGTGGATTGGAGATGCGCCGTCCACGTTATCACGCACCGGCTGTGTGACACTCGACGATGCCTCCATGCCAGCAGCGGGCTTCGTGCCATACAGCATCATCAGCCCACTGTGGTCCGACAATGCCGAAAAGGACCGTTACATCGCCATGCCGGAGGGCACCACAGCGACATTCGATGAGCGCGGCGACATCTTGTTTCCGACCGGCACTGTGCTTGGCAAGTGGTTCACCGTGGAAGACCAGCTCGTCGAGATTCGCTTGTACGCGAACGGTACGAATGGCTGGGAAGGCGCATCCTGGCGCTGGGATGAAGAGACCCAAGAAGGCTATGTCGAGACGGCCGGAGCAGAGCTGACCCTCGACAACGGTCAGATTTGGAACATCCCCAACACGGGTCAATGTCGGCAGTGCCATAGCTTCGCTGCTAATACGACTCTAGGCCTTGAAGTGTCCCAGCTCGACTGGGACTGGGCCTATCCAACCGGCGTGACCGCCAACCAGCTCGACACGCTCGTACACATTGGTTTTCTGCCGGAAGACATTCCAGACGTGCCCCGCTTGGTGGACCCTCTGGGTGATGCCCCCGAAGAGGAGCGTGGCCGCAGCTACCTGCACGCCAACTGCTCCGGTTGCCACCAGCCAGGCGGAGGTACTATTTACGCCTTTGACTTCCGCTACGGTACCGATCTGGCCGCTTCAGACTACTGTAACGTGGATGCCGGCAATGACTTCGGGCTCGGTGATGTTCAACGCTTGGCACCCGGCGAT
>JBLHSN010000148.1:0-13101 GCA_047626195.1 Myxococcota bacterium | reverse complement strand
AGTCCACTGGGCAAGCAGATTCAGCGCCTGAGTGCCCTCCCCGGCGTTGGCTCGCTCGATGGCGTGCAAGAGACTCTGACCGCTATCAGCGGCAGCCTGAAGAACGGCATCAACCGCGCCCAAGATAAGGCTCCGAAGCTAGCAGATGCCGCTCGCCGACTCGTTCCTGCGGTCAGTCGAGTGACGGACGTGGCCACGGGCGTTGCGGCTCAAGGTGTTGACCTAATGCCGGTATATCGATTGCTTGGCGCCCGCTTTATCGGTGAAGCGACCATTCGCCGCGCTGGCGTCTCCTAGACAGATAGATTTTCGAGCGGCGGCTGTGAGCGATGAGCCAGCAGCGGCCTCGTCGACGACGTGGAATTCGAGGTAGTGCGCCATGGGCCCGCCCGTGCCACAGCTCATCGCTTACAGACCTTCCCGCGACACTCCGCGACCTTCCAAGGCCTATTCAATGTCCAAGTACCCCACTCTCCTCGCCCCTCTTGACTTGGGTCATGTCACCCTCAAGAACAGGGTTCTCATGGGCTCCATGCACGTGGGACTCGAGGAGGAATTCGGCCCGCTAAAGAAAATGGCTGCGTACTTTGCCCGCCGTGCAGAAGGCGATGTTGGGCTCATCGTGACCGGTGGCGTGGCGCCCAATCGCGCGGGCTGGGTCAAGCCTTTCGCAGCCAAGCTGTCCAATCGCTACGAAGTGTTCAAGCACAAGTACGTCACCGATGCTGTGCACGAAGCGGGTGGGCGCATTGCCATGCAGATTCTCCACGCGGGTCGCTACGGCTACCACCCGCTGGCCGTCGGTCCCTCCGCGATAAAATCCCCCATCAGCCCTTTCAAACCGCGGGCATTGAGCAATCGCGGCGTCAAGCGCACCATTCGTGACTTCGTCAACTGCACGGTGAAAGCAAAAGCGGCAGGCTACGACGGCATCGAAATCATGGGAAGCGAGGGCTATCTCATCAATCAGTTCATCGCGTCGCGCACCAATAAGCGCACCGATGGCTGGGGCGGAAGCTACGAAAACCGCATTAAGCTGGCCGTCGAAATCGTTCGCCAGTGCCGCGAAGCGGTTGGCCCCGAGTTCATCCTTATCTACCGCTTGTCTATGCTCGACCTGGTAGATGACGGCAGCACCTGGGAAGAAGTCGTCACCTTAGCCAAGCGCGTTGAAGCGGCCGGTGCGAGCATCATCAATACCGGCATTGGCTGGCACGAAACCCGAGTTCCCACCATTGGAACTATGGTCCCGCGCGCCGGGTTCACCTGGGTCACCGCGCGCTTGAAGGGCGAAGTCCAGATCCCACTCATCACCAGTAATCGCATCAACATGCCAGATGTGGCCGAGCGCGTATTAGCCGATGGTGACGCGGACATGGTCAGCATGGCCCGCCCCTTCCTGGCCGACCCCGACTGGGTCAAGAAAGCCGCAGAAGAGCGCGAAGACGAGATCAATACGTGCATCGCCTGCAACCAAGCCTGCCTCGACCACGTCTTCCAGAACAAGAAGGCCAGCTGCTTGGTCAACCCCATGGCCTGCCACGAGACCGAGTGGGTGCTCACGCCGACAGCTGAAAAGCGCGCCATTGCTGTCGTCGGTGCCGGACCCGCCGGCCTCGCAGCCGCGACAACAGCAGCTGGACGCGGGCACGATGTGACCCTGTTCGACTCGGCCCCCACCATTGGCGGGCAGTTCAATATGGCCGCCAAGGTCCCCGGAAAAGAAGAGTTCTCCGAGACCATTCGCTACTTCCGCCGCCAAATCGAACTCACCGGTGTCACCCTGAAGCTGAACACTCGGGTCTGCGCAGACGACCTAGCGAGCTTTGACGCAGTCATCCTGGCCACTGGGGTCATTCCACGGGATATCTCCTTGCCGGGCATCGACCACAGCAAGGTCTTGTCGTACATCGACGTCCTCAAGAACGACGCTACTGTCGGCGACAACGTGGCTATCATCGGCGCTGGCGGCATTGGCTTTGATGTCGCAGAGTTCTTGCTCCATGACGGTCCCTCGTCCAGCCAAGACCGCGACCGCTTCCTCGCCGAGTGGGGCGTCGACAAGACCTACGCCAAGCCCGGTGCGCTCACCGAGAGCACCAAGGTGCATGGCGTACGCGACATCACTCTGTGCCAGCGCAAGCCCGGGAAGTTGGGCGCAGGCCTTGGAAAGACCACGGGCTGGATTCACCGCTCGTCGCTCAAGAAGCATGACGTCACCATGCTTGCAGGCTGCACCTACGACCGCATCGATGACGAGGGACTGCACGTCACAATCGACGGTAAGGCCCAAGTCATCGCCGCCGACAACGTCATCATCTGTGCCGGCCAACTCCCTCTGCGCGAGCTGGAAGAGCCACTCGCCGCAAAGGGTGTGACCGTTCACCGTATTGGTGGCGCAGACGTCGCTGCTGAGCTCGATGCCAAGCGCGCCATAGAGCAAGGCACCCGCGTCGCAAGCGAGCTGTAGGCGCCCGTCATGCGATGTGTGACCTACAATCTGAACGGCCTCGACGACACCGACGTAGACGTGCGCACAGAACACGCCATCTTATCGCTGTTGGTCGGTGAGCCCCTGCAAGACGTGCTGATGGGTCTTCGAGCGCCCGACCCCGCTCCGGACGTCATCTGCCTGCAGGAAGTCACCGCACGCACGTACTTCGCGCACATCCGGCCACATCTCGTTGGCGCTGGGTACACCCTCTTCCCTGCAGAACCCAGAGCCCGTGAGCACTTCGAGGTCATTGCCAGTCGCCTTCCCGTGGCCCACACCCACGTAGAGACGCTGATTGGCTCGCTGTTCGGCCGTGAACGGGTGGCGGTTCAGCTCGCCAACGGGCTCTGGGTCATCACCGCCCATATGGACAGCCTAAAGGACGGTAAACACGCCCGGCAACGGCAACTTCGAGAGCTCTTTCAAGACCTGGTAGCGAGCCCACCCAGCGTGTTCCTGGGAGACACCAACCTGCGTGATTCGGAGGTCCCCGATATCCTACCTGACGGCATCGTAGACGCTTGGGAAGCGGCCGGAAGTCCCGCCTGGGCTAAGAATACATGGGCTGGGAAGATGCGCTTTGACCGCGCCTATGTATCTGGAATGACGGTGACAAGCGTGAAAGTCACCGGTCGAAAGCCAATGGATGCGACAGGCACGCGTGCGTCGGACCATGCCGCGCTGTGGGTGACGCTGAACTAGGGGCGCGGGCGGTTCATCGTGCCATCACTCGGAGGGGTCGGCGTACCCGTTCCTGGACGACGTGGGCCTTGAATCATGGCGGGGTCTTCCTCGGGCGCCGGTGCCATCTGCTCTTGCACGCGGTCACGCTCGCGAATGCGGTGTTCGATAGTCATCACATAGCGTCGCGCACGACCATTTCCGAGGGTCACAGCGGCGGCTCGTGCAGCGGTCAGACTCCGCTCAAACCGGCCCATCGCTTCCTCCGCGACGGCCAAGTTGAACTGTGCACGGCCACGGACCTTGCTCTCCGGATGCTCGGCCAAGCCTTCGTACACGCGAATGGCGCCTTCGTAGTCGCGAGCGCGCATGTAGTTCTTCCCAAGCTTCAGCTGTTCGCTCTTGCCACCGCGTGGGTAGAAGGACCGGTAGACCAGCAAGGGCGTTGGCGAGATGCGTCGCCCATACGAATTACCGGCGCGGTACGCGGACAGCCGAACAGTCTCAAACTGGGACGGCAGGTTTCGCACAGCGGCGGCACGCGAGTCGCCACGCCCGGTCCAGCTGTAGTTGTCCGTGCGGTCGCGCAGGTCGTCGAGAATCCGCTGACCCTCCGGCTGATAGATGCGCCATGCCGTCAGCACCCGCGTACGGCGCTCGACCGTCCACTCGGTCACATCGTACTTTCGGCCATCACTATCGGTGCGCTCAACCTGGCGACTACGGGTGTCATCTGACGTGTCCGAGTCAAAGGCTTCTAGCGCTACGATACCGTCACACCCGGCATCTCGGCAGATTTGGGTCGCTGTGCGCCACGACATCTCGCGCGCGAAGAGGCTCTGCTCCCGATCGATACCGGACGGCTGCACAACGTCAAAGCGATTGCTCGTCGCCAACATTTCCCGCAGCCCGCGAACCGTCTCACGGCGGCCTTCGGTGTCGGCCCCAAGCGCTTCTCCGGTCAAGACCCCTTCCAGCACACCAAGAATGCCCTGACCGACGTTTGACGCCCCAGATCGGTCGATCACCGCCACGGTCTGAACCGTGGACGGAACGGCGACATCCGCAGCGCGGATCATCTGCATCTGCACCTTGGGTCCGCAGCCCATTGAAAAAATGCCCACGAGCAACCCGGCAGCTACGCGAATCATCATCCATCCCTCCTATTCCGCCTGTCGTACCATATTGCGGGCAGGTTACGCCCGCCCGCCATGTCTACCTACGCTACACGAGATGTCCTCCGACTGTGCAAGCTGTCCACCCACCAGGTGCGTCAGCTTGTTCGCCAGGGCTGGGTCACACCTGACCGCGACAGCCGCGGCCGCCTACAGTTTGACCTGGCCATGATCGGCCGTCTAAAGCGGGCACACCAGCTCATTCAGCAGGTACCGCCTCGGCGCCTCGGCGCCGCACTACGACGCATGCAGGGTATGCCCAACCTCGACAATGTCATGGTTGTTGGCGGTGAATTGGTCATCAGCGATGGCACAGGCATGTGGGAGGCCCGCACCGGGCAAGTCCCCATGGACTTTGAGGCCCCGGAGTACTCCATACTGTCGGCGCTTCCCGTCCCAACGGCCATCCCGGTGCACACCGAAGAATGGACCGCAGAAGACTGGTTTGAGCTCGGCTGTGACCGCGATGGCTTCGATAACGAAGGCGCTAAGAAGGCCTACCTAAGTGCCCTCGAGATGGATCCAAAGCACATAGATGCACGAATTGGTCTGGCCGGTATCCATGAAGCAGAGGGCGATGCGTACGCTGCCATCTCGCTGCTGGAGAGTGCTGTGGCGGACGACTCTGGAAATGCCGTGGGTTGGCAGCTCTTGGGTACGTGCTTGGCTCAGGCCGGCCGTGATGACGAAGCGCTGGTGGCCCTGGACAACGCCATCGAAGCGGACCCCTACGTCGCCGATGTTCACGAAGCCGCGGCAGACGTATGCACGCGTCTTGGTCTCACTAGCCGAGCGGCAGAGCACACCACTCTGTACAAGGAACTCGCTGAAGAGAGCTGGTGACGCACCACGTCGTCCTCATTCCGGGATTTTTTGGCTTTGTGAACCTGGGCGACCTCACCTACTTCAAGCATGTCCGCGCCCATATCAACAGCTGGGCACAAGCCCACCGCATCGATGTGGTCATTCATCGGCCGCCGACGCCACCGACCGCGTCACTCGCCGTCCGCGCGCGCGTCCTGTACGACCTCATCCAAGACGAGGTCCCAGCGGATGATGGTCCCATCCACCTTATCGGACACAGTGCTGGCGGACTCGATGCCCGTTGGCTGACCTCCCCCGTTACGGTCTTGGAGGGGGTCGACGACCTTCCGAGCGTCGCTGAGCGAGTGACGTCGGTGGTCTGCGTGAGCACTCCCCATCGTGGCACACCGCTCGCCACACTGTTCGACACCGTGATGGGCGGTCCGCTGCTTCGGCTGTTGTCCATCATCAGCACCCTCACGCTTCGCGGCGGCGAGATTCCGCTGTCCCTGGCCACACTGCTCATCCGGGCGTTTAAGAGCGAAGGTGTCAGCGAAATCGGCAACGTCGATGACACCCTGTACGACAACGTCGACGACTCGCTCAGAGAAGGACTCAAGGCGTTCGTCAGAGACATCAGTGTTGACCAGCGTCTTGTCGGTGAGCTCTCCACAGGCCGCTCCATCGAGCGAGACCTGCGGCTCCGCGACCGCGACGGCATCCGCTATGCGTCGGTCGCCACCGTCGGCCAACGCCCCGGACTGCGCACCACCGTCCGTCAGGGCGTGCGGCCCGACCACCACGCCTCCCACGCGGTGTACACGACAGCGTGGTCGGTCGGCGCAACCAGCGAGCTGGTCCCGCCATTGGGGGCCGTGGATCACTCAGGTGTCGACATCGAGAGCGTGGACAACGACGGCATTGTGCCGACCGCCTCCCAGCTCCGCGGGCACGTCATTGCCACCCTGCGCGGAGACCACTTGGACGTCCTCGGTCACTACACCGACCGCGACGCCAATCCCCGTCGTTACGACTGGCTCCGGTCTGGTAGTCAGTGCAACGACGACACGTTCAGCGAGACTTGGAACCGGATCTGCACGTTCGTGTTTCACAGCGAGTAAGGCGGCTGTGGGAGCGCCGCGCTGTGAGACTCTACGTCGCTTTCGGCTCGGGCAGCGGAACCATCTCTTTGGCGTTCGGGTCCCAAAGCTTCAATCGAAGGGCGGCCATCATGCTGCTCGGGCGCCAATTCGTACGAATCGGGTCTTGCAGCTCGGGGATACCGGCCATTGCTTCCGGCAACCGGTAAAATGGAATGCGGTGATTGAGGTGGTGGACATGGTGGTAGCCGATGTTCCCGGTAAAGTAGTGCATCACAGCTGGCATATCGAACATGGTCGAGCTCTTGAGCGCAGCGACGTCGTACTTCCATGCGGTTCGTGGCGCGAAGTAGATGCCCGGTGCGTTGTGCTGCGCGTAGAACAAGTAGCTCCCCAGGGAGTGGCTAACGACCAGCGGCAGAATGACGGTGAACAAGGCGCTGACCCACCCGAAGATGAGCCCGAGGCCAACAAACAGGCCCACGTGCACAATGGGGGAAGCCAAGCTCTGCCAGTGGAGCTTCGGGTTGCGCATGAAAGACTGGGCGCACATCTGACCGAGGAAGATGGTCAGGTAACCAAACGCCATGGTCAGCGGCGAGCGCGCGAACCGGTAGGCGCGTTGGTCTTTCTTCGACATGCGACGCCACAAGCGGGTGGTCACAACCGGGTAGCTACCAATCGACGTACTCGGCAGACGGCAGTTGTTCTTGTGATGGTAGTCGTGCGACTCTTTCCAGATGGGAGCCGGCGACAAGATCAGGAAGCCGAAGGCATTCATGATCCAGTGACCCGGCCGCGACTTGGTGAACATGGCACCGTGCACGGTGTCGTGGAAGATGATGAATGTACGAATCAGGATCAGGCCGGCGAAGACCACGGCAATGAGCTTGGCCCACAACGGAGCGAGCAAGCACACACTCAGTGCCGCCCCCAGCAGGGTCAGTGACGACAACAGCTCCCACCAAGAACGGGCGCGGTTCTCTTGGGTGTAGGGCTTGGTCGCTCGCACAAGTGCGGGTCCTGAACGCCATTCGGGGGCGTCTGCGATGACCGTTTCGGCGGTTTCGGCGAGAGTGCTGGACATTAGATTCACCTGAGTTCAGACAAGCGGAGGCACCCGTAACCTGAAGCGGCCGACTGTGAATCCCCCGCGTCCCTATGTAGCGGTTTCGGTACGACCTAATCGTAGAAAACCGATGGAAGTACAAGGGCAAAGCGCGACTAGCGCCATAGGTACTGTCGCAAACTGCTCGGCAACCATCACGCTCATAATGGTCAGCGCGATGCCAATGCGCGTGGTCGTTGCGACACCCGAGCCAAGAAGCTCAGGCGGAGCCGACCGGGCGGTGAATGTCGAGAGCTGCGGAGTGTCAGCCGCGATGAAAACACGCCAGGCGGCGAGCAAAACCGCGACGCCCCCAGTACCGCCGCCGCACTCGTCCTCCCCAGGACCGCCGTCGCCGAGCGGTCGTAACAAAGACCAGACGCGGTCCCAAGTACCAGGGCCCCATTGCTTGGCACGAGCAGCGCAAGCCCCTTGGCAACCGCCACAACCAAACAACCGAGCAGGAAGAGGCGGCGCATAGGCACTCGGTGTGCAAGACCTGTCGCTGCAATCAGCAGTGTTCCCAGCACAAACTCGTCTTGCACCGCAACTCGGGACACCCGCGACCGCGACCAACTCATCGGTCATTTCCTTTCGAACTCTCGTATCGGTAGAAAATCACGGCGACGTTCCCCCCAGCTGGGCTGCGACCCAGACGCCGAGGATGGGAACGGAGCGACAGCCAACCATGCGTGCGTGCGTCTAACGCGCACCCGCTGTCACAGTTGCCGCCCCGAGACGCGTCGGATTTCGGCCCGGACAGCCGATGGCGGCTGTGAGCATAGGGGCAACAGTTGCTTTGGGCCTTCGTGTCTACCCACGCGTGCCGTGAAACAGGAGACCCCCGACGCAGCTCAAAGCCACGACAGGGGTCGTTGTGCCGCGAGGCAGCGCTAGCGGATGATCTGCAGGCCGTTCATGCTCGGGCTGGAGTCGCCCACGGATGTCTGAATGCCAACGGCAAAGTCGAAGGTTCCGGCGATAAATCCACCGGTCCCAGACCACTCTTCCGAGCTGATCTCCTCGAGTCGGGCGCCCGACATCTGGTTAGCGCTTGTCTGGAAGGCCTGCTGAACACAGGCAGCTGGCGTGTTCGTGTCACAGTCCAACCAGTCGTCGACACCAGATCCGGCGCCGGCATTGACCTGCCAAGCCCGGGCGTCGTTGTTCGGGATGTTCTGCACGCCTGACGTGTCGGTGGCGTAGGAGCGGACAATGGACCGCCAGAGTCCGTCGATGTTCACCGCATACGAGCTGTGGTCGTCGAAGGACACGGCATAGAAGATGTCACCGCTGGCGATATCCTCACTGACTTGAACACCGGTCATACCGGTCCAAGTTGAGGTATCCGACTGGGCAGCGTCAGTAATGGCAGCGCCAATGCCCATCTCGTATCCGGGCGACGCCGTGTGCCAGCTGAACTGCACGTAGCCGCTGCCGCCGGTGCCGCCGAGGCCGCCATAGTTGCCGCCGCTACCGCCGCCGCCGCCGTATACACCATCTCCACCCGGTGAATTGGTGGGGTACTGGGGCGGTCCATAGCCGCCCGGTCCTGCGGGGAAGCAAGCGATGCCTCCCGTCCACCAGTTGTTTCCACCATTGCGCGGACCCGAGCCGCCACCACCGCTGCAGACACCATCTACACGCAGGCCCTCGTCGCCGCCGCCGAGACTGCTATTGCCGCCGTGGCCGCCGCGAACATTGGTGGTTCCGCCCGATGCCACTCCACCCCATCCACCGATCGAGTACTCGTCGTTATTGCTGCTGCCTTCGCCGCCGCCGCCGCCAAGCAACGTGATGTCGCCGAGGGTGATGAAACTATCCGTGCCTGGCATGGGCTGCTCCGAGGACCAGCCAGTGGAGCCTACTCCTCCCATACCCACCGTGAACGGAATGCTCTGGCCTGGTGTCACAGTGAATGTGTGTTGAGCGGCCCCGCCGCCGCCGCCGCCGTACGCATAGTCGCCGCGACCTCCGCCGCCAGCACCGAGCGCGTAGACGGTGAGCTGTGTGACTCCGTCAGGTACGGTAAACGTACCCGACTCGTCGTAGCCGACCACGTCGGACATCAGCTCAAGGGCACCGTCCACCATAGCGAGTCGCTGCCGAGTCCAGGCCGAGTCGTCGCCGATCACAACCGTACAGTCACTGTCCGAGCATCCTGCGGATTCTTCAACCAGTGCAGAAGCCGGTTCGGAGTCCGTGCTACCGAAGCCGTCATCCGCCGTCGCAACGCAGTAGATCGTATCTCCGGCCACAACCGTGAGGCCCAAGTACTCATCTTCCAGCGCTTCAGGGCTCCAGGCAATCTCACTGCCGTCGGCCGACTCTACGGTCCAAGAGCGAGGGTAGGTCAACGCGTCACCGTCGGGGTCCGTGGAGGGGGTCACGAGCTCACATGCGATGCTGTCTTCCGCTGTCGGGGCTGCCGGGTACATCGACACCACGGGTGCGGTCGGCGGAGCATTGCTGACGTCCACCGAGCCGGAGGCCAAGGCCTCTGACGCCACGGTTCCATCGTCAACGGTAACCGAAGCTCGAATGGTGTCGCCGCGGACGGCGTAGGTGGCCACATCGAAGGTTGTGCCGGAGGCGTCGACCTGGGCGTCGTTCACCCACCAGCTGATAGTGGGCTGCAGGTCATGGTCGTCAGCGTCCGCTGCGGTCCACGAGACTTCGACGGTGTCCAACACGGTGAACGACTCGGTCGACAGCGAGACCGACTCCACAATTGGGGCACTGTTCACCACCACGACGACCGCGGAGAACACCGGCGTACTCTGGGAGGGTCCGTCCGAGGCGATGACGCTCACCTGTACTTCCTGACCCACCGACAATCCGGCCACAGCGAAGGACTCGCCAGCGCCAGCTGGCTGATCATCTACGGTCCAAGCGTAGGTGTAGGTCAGGTCGTCCCCGTCGGCATCTTCCGCTCCTTGGACGGTTGCCATGAGGTCGGAGCCGTTGACCGCAGACGGCCCGTTGAGCAGGACGTCCGCGATGGTCGGAGCGGTGTTGATCACAGTGATGGACGCACTCGCGATGGGGGCTCCGTAGTCAAATCCATCGAAGGGCGTGGCCACACAGTAGAGGGCATCGCCGGCCGAGAAATTACCGCCCACCAGAGTGGCGCTGGAACCGATCAGCGTCTCGCCGGTGTACCAGGCCGCAGTAAAGCCTTGGGAGTGCCCGTCGGCGTCCTCCCAGCCCTCAATCGAGCACTCCAGAGTCTCACCAATACGAGGTTGAGCTGGCGTTGCCGTTGCCGTTGAGAATGACGGTACCGTATTCGCGACGGTGAAGGTCTGTGAGACCCATGGCTCCGAGCTGGCCTCGCCATCAGCGGCGGTCACAGACACGGCAACCTCGGCCGGAAAGGTAAACCCGGTGAGGGTGCCGGATGTTTCCATTTGAACCACACCGTCGACCATCCAAGCGTAGGTGTAGCTGACAGCGTCAGAGTCGGCGTCGGTCGCGGTCGGCGATGCGATGAGCGAGTCTCCGACCCAAATCACATCGGTATTGAAGCCGACCGTGGTGACTTGTGGCGCAGTATTTGCGGCTTGCACGGTTGCTGAGAATGGCTGTCCTTCTGCACTCTCGTCGATGGGAGTGACGATGCACGTAATGGCATCCCCCTTCACGAAGACAGTCTGCAGCGTGGCATCGCCCGTGGCGACCTCCTCGTTGATCTGCCACTGGTAGGTGTAGGCCGCTTCGTCTCCATCTTCGTCCGACCAGCCGGATGCCGCACAGCTGACGATGTCTTCGACGGTGGGGTTGGCCGGAGAGATGGCGACAGCGTCGATGGACGGTGCGCTGTTGCCGATTGTGAAGGACGCCGTTGAGGGGGTACTGCTTGCATCGCCATCTGCCGCTGTGACGGTGACCTGCCATCGCTCACCGCGCAGGGTCCGACCAGCGGGAACCGTGGGGCCGTCAATTCCGGCATCTGCGTCATCAACCGTCCACGACCACCTCAGCTCAATCGCGTCTCCGTCTTCGTCGAACGATGTTGCGCTGGCCACTACCTCTTGGCCGGCTTCGGGTCCGGCCTGCTCGACCTCAACGTCGACTGTCGGGGCTGTATTCGCGACGATGAGCTCGTCGCTGTCGAAGGTAAAGTCGCCATCGATGGTGCTGACTTGCACGGTCCACACCTCATCCCGAGCGGTCATGGAGGAGGGTGCGGATTTCCGGTCCGCTAGGCTCACGACCTCACTGCCGTCACGGAACCAAGCGATGTCAAGCTCGTCGGCGGCGGTGTCCAGCCCCAGGGTCACGGTCAACGTCAGGTCGTCGGTTGTCGTGGGTGCCTCCGGAGAGAGCTGAAGCGCAACCTGGGGAGCTTGTGGGGTGCACGCAGACAATGCGAGCAACACGGACAGTGAACATCCAAAACGAAACATGAAACCTCGGGGGGGAATGTGCGCGTTTAATCGGCAATCTAGAGCCGCGGTTTAGACGTTTTCGCCGGCGCTGCAGTGCGAACAAAGGCGTACTGTGGGCCAGCCCTCACCAAGACTGGTTCTACACGGGAAAACTGTCTTCTTAATACGCCACTCAAATTAGCCAGCGGATGTCGCAGGAGTCCTTCCTAGACTCTTCAGAACGAAGGGTCCACCCTTGACCCAAAAAACAAAATACATCTATTTTATCAAAAAATTCATTGTCAGCGGCAAGCATTCCTGGTAAAAAATACCCCTAAAAAGTAGTCCTAACCTATATAATCTTGGGATTCCAATGACGCGTATTCTAGCTGCGAACCTTCTGCTTTTCATTCTCCGCATTGGCACTGTCACCAGACTCGGTCTTGATTCCTGGGTTGAACAGTAGCGATGTGCAAGAGTTCTCCGAGAGCGGTGCCTCTTTCGTGTCCGAGCTCATTCCCACGGGCACCCAAAGCCTCAACCGAGCCATAGACGTGTCCACCGGTCCAGACGGCAAATGTCTACGTGTTGGACCTCAATAGACGTCGCGTCCTTCGGTTTACCCAGGCGGGAGTCTGCATAGACGTGTTTGTCAGTGCCTCCCTGACCCATCCCCTCTCCATGGAGTGGGGGCCATCGGGCAACCTCTACGTTGCGGACAATTCGACGGGCGTAAGGCAATTCGATGGCGCGGCGGGTGCGGACCTCGGTCAGTTCGTCGCGGGCCCCACAGCTCTGTGGATACTCTTTCACCCAGATGGAAATCTGTAGGTATGCAGCGCCAACAACATCACGCGGTACGACACCAGCACAGGTGCCTCGGTTGACACCTTCTACACCGACGGCTCCACACAAACGTCGGGTCAAGCCCACAGACTCGCGTTCAGCCCCGGGGGCAGTTTTTTCATCGCCCCCTTCAACAGCGGAGCGGTCAGCCGGCATGACCCGACCACCGGTGAGTACATCGAACACTTCGCACAGTCTACAAGCTCTGCGTACGACGTTCACTTTCGCCAAAGCGGTGAGCTGTGGGTAGCCGCCCCAATCGCCGGTCACGTCTTCGACAGCACCAGCGACGCCCTGCTTTCAGCTATCGACGTTTCAGCGCTATCCACAAGCACTCTGCCCGCAGCGCTGGAGTTCCTCACCCCAGATGCTGTCCCAGGTGGCGGCGGGTCCGACAGTGGCGGCCGGTCCGCCATCGGGCGACGGCTTCAGCGAGGACGCTTGTTACAGGTCGACGGCGTGCCAATCAACGGGACGTACGCCCTTACCGTAGCCCTGTACGCAGACGAGTCTAGAGGAATCG
>JBLHSN010000147.1:0-13483 GCA_047626195.1 Myxococcota bacterium | reverse complement strand
TCGACACCTCTGCCGCTGTCGGTGTTTACCGGTGAGCCTCGCTGGGTCGGCGTGACGGTGAATGATGGAACTGCGCTATCGAGAACCACCCTTTCCTCGGTCCCATACGCGCTGGTTGCTGGCGAAGCATCGCGCACCGTGCAGTTTGACGAATCGGTGTGCGACGCCGGCCAGCGCGGTACCTTGCAGTACCGGGACAACGCCGATGGGCTCTTTCTATGCAACGGAGACCAGTGGTTTCGTATCGGCACCGGAGCGCCCGTCCCGGAGTGGCCCCACCCGGCGTACGCGTACCGCACCACGCTGACTGTCCAAGGGAGTACCGGTGCAGGTAGCGGCTACGCGGTGCGGCTGCGAATTGGCAGTCAGGCCGGAGCGGGTACGATGGACCTGCACCTCAACGGCAACGCCGACGCATTTCCAACCGGCCAAGGCGCAAGCGCCGACTTCGCTTTCTACGGCTCGGACGAAACCACTGTACTGCCCTTTTGGGTAGAGGAGGTATCAGCTGGCGTAGCCACAGTGTGGGTGCGCGTGGCGGAAAACCTGGATTCAGACCGCCAGATCTCGCTGTACTACGGCCGCTCTGCCGGAACGACAGCCTCCGACGGCACCGCCACCTTCCTCCTGTTCGATGACTTCGAGGCCGGCAGCATCGACACGGCGATGTGGACGGTAAATGGCACCGCAAGCGTGTCCGAGGGACAGTTGGTGGTCGGAAATGCCTCGACCGGACACGACGCCGTCGACAGTCTGCAGACGTTCGGCGTAGGCACCCAGATGGTGTGGCGCGGGCGCATCAACAGTGAAGGCTGGACGTTCGCAATGGATGGATTGAAGGGGATTGTCGGGGTCACAACGGACTGGCGAACCACCCCCCTTCGCGCCCAGGGACCAGGCTTCAACACCATCATCAGCGGCACCACCAAGGGCGGTACCTACCACTACCAAGTCGCCCGCCCACTGGATGCCACAGGGCGCGTCTGGGTAGACGGCACATCCGCCGCGGTCGGGACAGACACCAACACCACCCCTGCGGTCGCCGGCTGGCACTCAGGCACGGATGTGGACCGCGTTCAGTACGTACTCGTGTCGCCCTACGTTGAGCCGCAACCGGCAGTCGCGTCGACGAGCAGTGAAGAAGCGCAGCCATAGGGAGCCGACGGCATTGGCGGCAGCGTCATCTCGCAGCGGTTCAGCGGCAGCAGAGCAGAGGATAGCTGCCGTTGCAGGTCGACGTGTAGGACGCACCCGACGGTTGCGTGCTGTTTGGCCCCGCGTACCGCACACCGCGGTAGCCCGAAGAGCCTGTTTCGAAGTTGAGGCAGTCAGCATAGTTGTGGGCTTGGCCACTGCCATAGAGGCTCGCAGCCGCACCTGAGCTAATCCAGTGTGAATCCGCCGAAAACGTCAACTTCGACGCATCCGACTCCCCCAACCGATTGATCGCACCTACAGCGATGAACCGCTCAAGGTCGAGGGTCCGGCACAGCCGAGCACCGGAGCCCATCAGGTCCTGGCAGCGCTTAGTCGTAGCGGCCCGACCTGCGTAGCCTCCATAGCTGTAGCTCCCGTCTGTAGACTCCGGCGTGGCCTGAATGTCGGTCGGAAACTCGTTGAGCACCATGTCTCCGCGGCCTGCTGACCACACCTGGCCTTGGGTACTGGTCACGGTCGCGGCACGTGGCACGGTGCTGATCGGCTGGCGCTGCCCGAGCAACGCTCCACCCATCAAGACCTCGACCCAAACGTCTTCGGCAAACCAGGTGTCCTCGATAGTGTTTCCGCTGCCATCCTCAGACAGCAGGAGGGTCGCGTAGCCGTTGGACATAGCCGGACTCAGCGTTTCCTCCCACAGACGGTCCGCCGAGTTGGTTGAGCTGGCGTCTGTCCATAGCGACACCGCGACCGCGGTCTCTCCATTCAACGGAGCCCCTTCAGCGTCAGATGCGCGCAGCGTGTAGGTGAGCGTCGTCGGCTCAGCCTGTGCCGGAGAGACCCACGCAAAAGCGACCAAGAATAAGGTAATCATTGAATACTCCCCAGTTTACTAGCGAGCTTAGTGTATCGGCAGTCCGCCTGTAGCGTCCAGTGCCGCGATTCCGTCAAAGACGACGCCTCCCCCCAAGCCGACAAACCACAAGGGCCACCAAAGGCACAGACCGTTGCTCGACAAGGTGAACGTGGTGGACGAGCAGCCACATCCTCCGTCGCACTCCGGGTCATCAGCATCTGCGTCGTCACAGTCGAGGCGTGAACCCATGCCGTCACTGGCCAGCGTCTCCTCTGACACGACGCACGCAGCGTCCGCAGCGTTGGGACACACCTTGCCGAGTCGGAGGCCGGGGTCCTCAGAAAACCAGTAGATGGTCGCCACAGAGCTGACCCAAACCTTCCAAACCACACGGTTCTCATGTGCGACTTTACGCACCAACCCACAAACGGATGCAGACGGTGACTAGCCCGAAAACTGAGGTGCAAGAAGACCTTGCATTGGAGTCACCATTGTCTAGCCAGATTCCAGACAGCCCTACCAATCTCCCCGACATGGACGATGTTGAAGAGGTGTCTCGGTTCGGCGTGACCATGGGTGTCAGCTCGATGCTGTGTGGTCGTCAGCTGGCCTCCGGACGTCATGACAGGGATGGAGCTTCGAATATCGCGAGCTGTACTGGCTGGAATAGCATTTCGGCTGACGCCTATGCGGTGCCTTCAACGTTTAGCCGCTGAATTGGCTCGGGCACTCGGGTTTCGCCGACCGCCAAGCCACGACCGTATAGGAAAAACGCCAGCATCTGCGAACTGCTGTTCAAGCCTCCCGCCCCGCGGACATGGCTCGGTCGTCCGGGTTACGCGACGCCAACTGACTCGACGGACCGAGTGTGGACTCGGCCCGACAGAGCTGGACCCCAAAGGGATTCCAAGTGCTACTTCTGTTCATCACCGCAGCGCTGGTCGTATCCGTGAGCGCCTTCTGTTCACTGTGTGAAGCGGTCTTATACGCGTTGCCTGCCTCTCATGTGGCCGACCTAGCGGAACAGGGCAACAGCTCGGCTGAGACGCTTGATCGGCTTAGGCAGGAGATCGACCGCCCCATTACCGCCATCCTCACCGTGAACACCATTGCGAATACAACCGGCGCAGCAATCGCCGGAAGTCTTGCCGCTTCTGCGCTCAGCGACGGCAGCGTGGTGGTGTTTTCGATAGCTCTGACCGTGGCCATCCTTCTGTTCTCGGAGATCATCCCGAAGACCATTGGCGTGGTGCACACCAAAGTGCTGGCACCGTGGCTTGCTCGGCCCTTGGCCCTCATGGTGTTCGTGCTCACCCCCGTCATTGCTATCATCAGTGGGTTGACGCGGACCCTCGCAGGCGCCAACCGACCCGGTGTTTCTCTGGAGGAAATCGCATCACTCGCCCGACTGGGGTCGACCTCTGGCGTCATCGATGCGGGAGAGGCCGCGGTCATTCAAAACATCCTGACACTGCCAAAGCGTAGGGCCAAAGACATCATGACGCCGCGTATGGTGACGTTCTCCATGCCGGTCGCCACGACGGTCGCAGAGGCCGTGGCAATGAAGCCGCTCATGGTCCACAGCCGCATCCCCGTGTACGGAGCAAACCCGGATGAAATCCTTGGATTGGTGTTTCGGCGCGACGTGCTCGCTCACTCGAACCGAGCCGATACGCTCGAGACGTTGGTGCGGCCAGTGGAGTTCGTCGTTGAAAAGGAGCCCGCTGACAGCGTGCTCGACCTGATGCTCGCAAAAAAGACCCATATACTCATCGTACTGGGCGAGTTCGGCGGATTTGCCGGAGTCGTCAGTCTTGAAGATGTCTTGGAAGAGATTCTCGGCGAAGAGATTGTTGACGAGTTCGACCACGTCGCCGACCTGCGTCAGTTGGCTCATGACCGACGGGAAGAGGCACTGGCGCGGACGAAGGCGTGAGGTGGGTCAGAGTCCCGGCCCCAAAGTCCATGACGGTAAGGTCGGACGATAGGGTCAACCGCTCTGTCAGGACAGACAGCACACCCTCTGTGATCTGCCGGGCAACGGCCGGGAGTCATAGTCTCCAGCTATGTCGCTGAACAGGTCGGTCATGGAGTCCTTACGATGGCATTGGGTACGCCGTGTCTCACTCAGGATTGTCGATAACTAGTCGTTGAGCTTGGGCAGCGAAGTGGGCGTGTGGTTGCCCTCACTGGTCAGCTGTCCGGGAACCCACACTGGCGGCTTGGACGGGTCGGTCGCAGCGCTCATCGGTTGTTCGCACACCGTAGGAGCGCCGCGTCGACTAGGCGAGCCACGGGTAGTCGCCGGCGGTCGGGGCCCAACGCGGCCAGGAATGGGTGAGGTCACCGGCACCGTTGGCGTCGGTGAGCAGCCGCTGGGCGCCACCGACAGCGGCGACGAGCACAAGCGTGGCACGCGGGTTGGCATTGCTCGACTGCAGCTCGCCGTCTGCGTGGGTCCATTGCTCGGCGCGGTTGTACGCCACCCACTGAGAGTCCGAGGAGACCGTTGGATAGTACAGCGTCTCATTCGGGCCGGGGCTCGCGATAAGGGTCTCGTTGCCAAACCGATGGGTCGCCGCGTTCCAGGTCTGCGTGTACAGACTGCATCGAGCGCCGCCACACGAGCGCAGAATCGTGCCTGGAGAGCCGAGGTCTACCAAGTGGGTTCGGCCCGGGATGTCTGGGCCGTAGGCCATGCGGGTCGGCCGGGCGAGGTTCACCGTGTGATAGCCGTGGCAGAGGGCTCCAGGGAGCCGGATGCTAGCGTGCAGCGGAGTCTCGTTCGCGTCGAAGGAGAGAGCCTTGGTGGCAGGCGGGGCCCCGTACACGATGGTGCCGTTGATGCCTCCGTCGGTGACCTCGACCTCGGTCGACGTAGCCGCACGGCATGCGGCCGTCACGGTGCTGCCGGACAGGGTGCCGGCGGTCAACTCAATCTGAACGTCTACCCCAGGGTCAAAGCGCGTAAGGCCCGCCCATTGGACCGATGTTGGGGTAAATGAGGGGGTTACGGTCAGAGTGGTGAGCGAGGACGTCAGCCGCAGTCGGAACGCATTGGCGCTGCCCGCAGACCCCTGGATGTCCGGGGCGATAAACGAGTCCGGAATCGCCGCACCGTCGAGCGGATAGAGAAGCCGCGCCTCGCAGCCGTCGCTTGCCGCAGGAGTGGCACCGTCGAAAGTCCCTGGCAAGACACCGCCACTCGCTGGTCCGGTAGCGATGCCACGGTGGTCGCCAGGGCTGGTGTACAGACCGCTCGCGTCGACGCTGCCTGGGCCGTCTTCGAGACGCCAGATCGGGTTGCCGATAGGGATGACCTAGCCGTCGTTGACCAGACGACGAGGAATAGACTGCGCATCACAGCCTCACAGGGAGGGGCGGACTGTACCGCAGTGTCGGCTGTGGACGTGACAGAAGGTAAGCGGGTCAACGAGCGAAGGAGGGCTGTCGGTGTCCTGAGCGTTGGGCAGCGCACGGCGGACGGTGGACGGCGCTCGCATCCATGGGTCAGAAATCCCACAGCCCAGCAACTCCAACCCGACAACGTCCCTCCGGCACCCATCCGGTCGAAGGCCGCTGGTGAAGAAGTGCGCATCCAGAAAGAGCGAGGCCGCTGCGACGCAGTACCTCTGCCGTAGGCCCATCAAACGTAGCCGAAAGCACCAGCAGACTCTTCGGCGATAGGGGCCGGCGGAACACGTCCCGCACAATGTCCGCAGTCTATTGAGCAGAACCCAAAGGGGGCCTACAAGTGGGGAATACTCATCTCCCAGAAACTCCGTGTGAGAAGACGATTCTCACGGAAAATCTCGTGGCACGGTGTGGGCGGACTGACGTGTCCTTTTCGAATTCCGAATGGGCCGCCGGCGAGAACAACCTCACTCCAATCCAACCGACGAGACTCGACACACGAAAAACCCCTCCGAACCGAAGCTCGAAGGGGCCGCTCAATGGTGGTCGGGTCGATTGAACGATGGTCGAATTTCCGTGCTGACGGCCGGCGTGGCCGTGTAAAACAGCAGCGGGACGTGGTGACGGAAGCCACCGAAATCCATCACCTGCAACAGCGAGCCGAGTCGTGCGCACCCGCAACACCACCGCCATCACCCATCCCAGGCGGGTCCGCCCCGAGCAGCGAGCGCCGAAGAGTGGCTGGATAGCCTGGTCCGAAGTCTGGACCCCGTTTGGTGCTGCACGAACGCCCACCAGACCCTGACGCGCCCGGCAAGACACGTCTTCAGACCATCGCTCATCACAAGCCAAACTCCGCGACCCCAGGACCCTCAGCTGAGGACGCGCGCATGTCTACGGTCCTCCAAACTCTGGGTTCCCATCGACCTGGATGCTAGCGTACAGCGCGTCGCCGTTGAGCGCCGTGGTGTCCAACGGTGCCGGTCCCACTGAGCCCAACGCCGCTAAGTAGCGGCCGTCTGTGACGGTCACGTTGGTGGGCATCTCTTCCCACAGTGTTGGACTACCCATCAGTCGCGGCCGGCAGTGGGACGGGTTCCCTAAGACTTGAACTTGGCTTTGACCTTGAGGATGACCTCCTGGCGGCTGAGCCCGTATCTACTGGGCTTCGTCACAAGCTCATACATGCCATCGTTGGTTTTAAGATCGGGCTTATTCCTCCCCTCTAACGAGCCCTTGCCCACCGGCCGGAGCCCCACGAGGAGCTCCAATGCATCGTTATCGCCGTCTTCGGCAGCCTCAAAGAGCGTCTTGGCGTTCTCGTAGCGCGCCTTGCCTTTCGAACCCACGGCGAATTTGTACGCGCCCTTGATCGTCCGTCCGACCTTGCGTATTCCGTTTGCCACCAGCTTTGTGGTCTTGGCGGCTGCCTTGACTGGCGCCGCGAGGCCTCCGGTCACCAACGTCACGATGGTCATCACAAAGTCGACGAACTGCAGGATCATCATGCCCAGTTCGCTGTACCAGCGCCGACGCACCTTGTTGACCCCGTACTCGGCGACGTCGTGGACCGCGTCCTCTACCGCATCGCGGCCCCTTTCTAACGCGCCCAGGTCTTTTCTGGTGTTCCAGAACGTCTTCAAGGACTTGAAGAAGGACCCTCCGGGGGGGGTGGGGACCATGTCCTTCATCGTCTCGACCCAGTCCAAGGCGACGTCCTTCGCGAGGTCTCCCGCGCTCAGGGCATGTCCTATACTCATGTCGCCGTTGATGCTGGCTAGGGAGTTCTTTGATTCGGCGAAGGCTTTCTGCGACTCGTCGTTGGCGGACTGCTTCTTCTGCGCCATTCCCTTTGCGCTGAGCGTGTCTACCGCATCGCGTGCATCTTCTACATCCTCTTCGGCTGCTTCGTCGCCGGCGGCGCGGGGGTCTCGGACCAGCTCTTCGAGATCGTCGAGCTCGCCGTCCTCCTCAGCGGCCTCGTGAACCGAAGTAGCGGCTTCGTGCACGGTAGTGGCATGGTCATGAATCGCGTTCACGTCCGACTTGAGCGATTGTGCCCACCAGAGATCGGACCCCTTGATCTCGTCAACCTTGCGTTTCGCGGCGTTGTTCAATGTTCCTATCTTCCTGCCAACCGCTAGCAGGGCTGCCTTCTTCGCGAGATTCCGTTCCGTCCAGACCATCTCATCGATTTCCTCGATGAGCTCATCGATTGCCTCCTGCGACTCCTTCGCTTCCTCGAAGTGGTCGTCGATCTCACCGTGAACGAGGCGGAACTCGCTCCAGAATTCCTGGTGGTGGAATGCCGACAACGTGCCGTACTGACCGGATCCCCGCGGTACTCGACTCCGCAACCAGCCGGGTGTTGCCGGAGGCTCCGGTTGGACGTTCCAATCGTCTTCTGTGAGGGCCTGGACCTTCCGCAAGGCGCATTCCTCAGCGTTGCTTTGGAGCTCATTCTCGACCGCTACGAGCCGGTCGTCGAAGGCGTCTCGGTATCGGTTCCGGTAGTACTGCTCCAGGAACGACCTCACGTCGGAGGTGAGGCGTTGCTCTGTCAGTCGTGTCGGTACCCCGTAGTCCTTTCGTCCTCCGTCCTCGAAATCGTCGCTCGCGTAGTCATTGGCCTCTGCATCCAAGTCGTCTTGGAGTCTGTCGAGGTGGTCGAATTCGTCGTTGTACTTTCGTATGAAGGCACGTCGCGTCTCTTCGCCATGGCGGTTGTCCCGCATGTTCGTGATCCAGCTCGGGGGCCCATCGTTCCGAGCCTTGCCATCCATGATGTCCTCACGAGCGAATCTGCGCCCGGCGTCTTTGGCATCATCCAAGTCGAGGCCTCGGTCTCTTCCGTCGCCCCTCTTCATCTGCACCGGCGCAGCGCTGCTTTGCACGGTGGGTCCGGCGCCACCGGCGTGCTGCTCTAGGAGCGGTTCGGCCGATTCACCGGCCACCACTGCGTCCGCCACTGCGTCCGCGTGCTGTTCGTACACGTCGCCGACATTGCCGACACCGCCGGCGAGCTGAACGCCGCCCTGCTGCTGCATGACGTGGGCGGCCTCGTGGGCAGATGTGTGCAGGTCGGCGTGGCCCGGTGCGAATGCGACGTCGTTGCCGGTAGCGAACGCATGGGCTCCCATCGCGCTCGTGGCATCTGCGGCTGCGCCGTCCGTGTGGCTCGAGATGCCGCCGACGTCAAACCGTCCGAAGGACTCCTGGATGCGGTCTGCGTGGGGTAGCGAGCCTCCGGGTCCTGATGTGCCAAGCGCCGCTCCCTCGTGCACATCTTCGGGGTTGGGCGTGCCGTCGGCCACCAGCTGGACGGGCGCGGCGGCATGCATTCCGGTCGAGAGGTCGTCGCTAAGACTATCTGACAGCCCGTCTGTCAGTGGGTCGGCTAAGCCTGAAGCAGTACCGGCGGCTCCCTCGGAGGCAAATCCTCGGCCCTTCACTTGGCTCTGTTGATGACCCATGAGTGTACTCCCCGTCGCGATCTGGCAGATCAAAAAGCGTACACAGATCGCCCTGAGGTCCTACACACCAATCCACCATTAATCCAATGCATTCGGTCCCCGCCTAGCGATTCGTCGTCTTTGGCGATTCTCGATGGGCCGGCACCGCCTTCCTCCTCGACGTCCTGATGCAGGATGAGGCGGCCGCGACGGCGTTCGACGGGTCGCTGTACGCAGAGAGCGGCGAGCTTGACGTGAGGGAGTGAGCCGGAACATGCAGCGTCGGTCTCTACGCTGAACCCGGACGGAGGTGAGAGAGCGGCGCGCTCCCCCCTCCATGGCACGCTCGATGAGTGCAAGCCATGTCGCCCCCCCGGAAGGGCGGCTCGAGCGTCCGTCAGGCTCAACATCGCCCTGTCACCACCTCAACCTGCGAACAGGCCCACGGACGCATCGACCCGACCCATGGCCTGTCAACACGCCCACGAGACCGCGCGCTAGGCACCGACTGTCAAGCGCCAAGACCGTGAAGTGCCGCCTCGCGCCGCCTTCATGCCCGCCCCCCAGCCCACGGTTCCTACGCTTCAGGCATTCAGAATGGAAGCCGCCTAGCAATCCCGGTGGAATGTCGGACAGTCGAAGAAGCGGTTGTATGGCTGTACCGAGAAGGTCGAACAGCTCTGACACCGGTTCGCCATCACGGCACCGAATGCGCACGCCGAGCTCTCGGCCTAGAACTAGAACAAGCAACTGCCGAGAGTCTGTGCGGGCAGGTTTTCACTGCACAATCGACCTTCTGCGGACCGTCAGTGAGACAAATACGCGCTGGCGGTCCCAGCGAGACGCACCTGCCCATGATCAGATGTCGCAGTCCACTACGCGCGAAGTGCCACCAACTCGGCGGGACTGAACACCTTCGCCGCGGCTCTCTCGCTCCAAACCCGCTTCATGTTCAGCACGACCGGGCGGGCGGTTCTGCCACGGGACGCGCCCTCAGCTTAGCGTGTGCAACCGCGACCGAGTGCCAACCAGCACTCACCGGTGTTCACGACACCCCGTCAGCAAGGAACGCACCTGCGGCGACCCGCTTGCGGGCGCCTACAGGGGTGGCCGATGTCGTTAATGGAAGAAACCGGCGCTAGGGTGCGTTCAGCGGCGTCGCCAACTGACGGGGTTGTAACTTGTTACTACTAGGAAGTTTGCGGCGAAACTGGGCGTGCCAAAGTGTCGGGTTCGACATCAACGTGGAGGTCCACCCCTGTAGGGTCACAACACAGGTCCAGATGTACACACTGCTAATGCCTGGGCGTGGAATCGCGTCACAGACTGGGATTGCCAAGACGCCCAGTGCAATGACGGCAGCCGTCCCGGCACATGTAAAGTCGAGCTAGCCCGTCGAACTCGCCTATACTGGGGGTCCATTGGAGTTCCCATGCCGCGTAAAACCATGGTTTTAGCCATCTCCCTTCTCATGTCCACCTCGGCGCTGGCCGTGCCCTTGGAGCTGTCGCACCAAGGCCGGCTGTTTGACGATTCTGGCGTCCCCCTTAACGGCGCCCATGATTTGACCCTTGCCCTTCACAATGCCCCGGCTGGGGGCAACCTGCTGTGGATGGACACCTTCACCGACGTCACATTTGACCACGGCTACTACAATATTCAGCTCGGCAGCAGCGCGGCGTTGACCGCCGGCCCATTCGACGGCGACGATGTCTACCTCGAACTCGCTATTAACAGCGCCCCCGCCCTTTCACGTACACGCATCGTGAGTGTTCCCTTCGCCGTCCGCGCCCAGTCCGCAACGAGTGTGAACGGAGGTGTGGTCAACGCCAGTGAGATTCAAATTGATGGAACCACTGTTATCGACAGCACAGGGCAGCTGGTCTCTGCGGGGGGCACCCTGAGCGCCCTCACATGCACCACAAACGATGTGGCTTACTATAACGGCACACAGTGGGCGTGCGGTCCCCGAGATTTGCCTCATACACACACCGCAGCAGACATCAACGACGGAGTACTCGCCGTGGCCCGTCTGCCTGTTGGAACCACCGCAGGAATGGTGTCCCCCGGCGACCATGGGCACCCATTGACCGCACTTACTGGCGCCATTACCGACGCTCAGCTCCCATCAAATATGGGCGCAGTTGTCGACAGCTACGTCATTGATGGTCCCCTCGACCTCGATGGGGGAACACAACTCGGCGGCGCGACCATCTCGACCGGTAACCACTACACCGACGGGCAAGCCACCGCTGCCATGGGCGCCAAGGCCATCACAAATCCGCTAAACCACGACCGCCTGACCCACCCACAAATTGTCGCAGCAGTCGAGGCAGAACCGACTCTCAATGTGGCAGGAATCGTCAGCCATAACCGGCATTACTACCGAGACTACCGAGTAAGCACCACGGTCACGCTTCCATTTCTCAACCGTGCGGGCAACGCGGTCGGCACGGACTTCAGAGCGTTGATCCAATGTTCTGTGATCGGGACAGGCGCCCCAGGAAACAGCCTCTGGCTAGTCACCCGCCGCAGCGGCGACATCCTGTACATCGACAAGATCTCATCCCTCGGCTCGGTCTCCAGCAACACCCCAGAACTGTACAACGACGGTACCGGAAAACTGCGTATTCGGCTGTATACCCACCCAAACCAATACACTGTTCGGTGCACGACGCAAAGCAACGCTGGCGGCGAATAGGCCAGCCCACACAATCCCCCTGGGCGTCGAAGGCGACTTGAGAAGGGTTCCCTCGACCTGTGGCCGCCCAGTCCACGGCCGAAGTGCTCACGACTTTGCTGTGTATCCACGCGACTGCGCTACCTACCGCCAAGCAAGCGTCTAGGTGACATGGATATCGGAGGCACCCGATGCACATCACGCCCGCCCAAAAACGCTGGCGCCCTCAAATAGAAGCGCACCAACGAACTGGATTCACGGTCCGGGCGTTCTGTAACGAGAACGGGTTGAAGTCCAGCACGTTCTCGTGGTGGAAACAGCGTACGCGACGGTGTAGACGACGGTGTAGACGACGCGCAACCTTGGGGGCCTTGCAGCCCTCCCGGACCCCGTCGGTGATGAGCGCCTCGTTCGCCCGACACAGCTCGCGCATCGCGCCGACCCGCGGCTGAGCGCCGGGAAGTGCATCACCGACAACCAGCGCTAACAGCGCGTCATCAACGTCGTCACCACGGGTGAACCCGTGACGCTTAGCCGCCTCGACATAGCGCCGACTCGTCTTTCGATCTGTACCCGTCGCCGCCGCCACAGTGCGCAGACGGCTTCCGCGGGACCATCTCCGAAGAATCTCTCGCACTTCCACCACAGTCAGCTGCCGAAACGCCACGTCGCCCCCAGTTCGTCTGGGGGTGATCTGACGCGTTTAGCAGGCGTTCGATGGTCCCTTGTTCGTGGCCCACCGGTGGTCCCTAGTTCGTGGCCGATTTGGCGTCAGGTGGTCCACATAGAGTGGCCGGCGACAACCTGAGTGTTCACCGAATGAAAGCTGTACGCAGCGCGATTGAGTCGTTCGGCGAAACCGTATTGTTCTTGCCACCGTACAGCCCTGAGCTGAACCCCATCGAACACACTCAAGGCCTGGCTGCGGGCGGCGTGGACCGGCAGCTTACAAGAACTCCGAGAAAAGATTGTCGAGCTTTGGCCTGATCTAAACCAGTTTTGCGCAGGTTGGGTACGGAACCGCATCTTTCTTACTTTACATTTAATGCGCAGGCCTGTACCAGTTTGTTTATCACATCTTGTTTTGCCGAGGATGGTGTGGGTAGCCCGTCCCGAGCCATCCAGGCCGCACCCTCTCTTGATGAGGCATCCGACTCTCTTCGGCCCACAATGTGGCGTCAGTCTGAACTTCAGGCCGGATTCGCAGGACGGATCGCACAACAATTCGGCCGGGGATACGGCCAACAGCTCTCTCCGTCCTAGAAGTTCACTGCAGCCCTCAATGTCATTCTGTTCCAAGAATCGAGCAGCCAACAATGGTCGATAATGCCGAAGGTTTGGCCTTCGGTATTCACCTGACAAGCTTGGTGTTTCGCCCGTCTTCGGCTTCTCTGGTTCATTCCTCACCGCGTAGGGTGGAGCCTTTCTCGCTTCTACACTTTCGGGCGGCGAAAACGCTGACTTACTGTACCGAATCGGCGCACCTATTGTCTCTCCGAGAGTCGAGCTCGGCGTGCAGCAGCGTTTCGAACGCTGGGAAGTTTCCGCTGGTCCTTCCGGCGATGTGTTTCTCGTCGTTGCAGTGGGCAACGAGGAAAGCACTTTGGTCAGCGTGCTTCAACCATGGCTTCGCACAAGCTACGGGTTTTAAGTAATCACCATGCCCGTCGACAGCGCTCGTGTTTCGTCACAAAACCGTGTTGCTTACCGAATCAACGATTCCGAAACATCGCAGGGCGACCCAGACATACAAGCCCTCACTAAACCACATCATCAAGCACCTAAGTCGGCAAACTGTGCACGCAAGTGCCCTGTCTACCTTACTCCTAAGCGGATAGGAAACATTAGGCGCCCCAGAAGTCTGCCTGTCAGCCCAGCGTAGCGCCAACCGCCACGGCTTGGCGCGGCATCGCCCTCGACTGA
>JBLHSN010000146.1:0-13524 GCA_047626195.1 Myxococcota bacterium | reverse complement strand
GATCAGTGGGCACGCGCAGAAAAGTGCCTTCGTACAGACAGCAATCCGGCTCTACTCGCGTCGCGCGGTGTACATCTGGTGCAAGCCCCTCCCGTCGGTCGTCTTGCGTTCGTATTCCCCGGACAAGGCAACCAATACCTTGGCATGGGCCTCGATTTAGCCAAGCGCTACCCCATCGTAGCGGACACTTACGCAGCGGCAGACGATGCCCTACAGTTGGTACTGGGACGCACCCTCACCGACCTGCTCGAGAACAAAGCCGACGACGCCAACCAAACGTTGACCGCCACTGAACACGCCCAACCCGCTGTGTTCACCTTGGATGTCGCATTGCTGCGGTTGCTCAAAGCGCACGGCGTCGAGCCCGACCTCGTCGCCGGCCACTCGCTCGGCGAGTACGCGGCTGCTGTGGCCGCAGGAGTGCTGACCTTCGAGCAGGGACTGCACGCCACAAGCGCACGCGGGCGTGAAATGGCGGACATCGTCCTAGAAGATCCAGGCCGCATGATTGGCGTGCAAGCCAGCCCAGAGCGGACCGACGAGCTACTCGCCCAGGTGAAAGGCTACGCCATTAGTGCCAACCGCAACTGCCCAACCCAGACTGTTGTCGCCGGCAGTACAGCCGGTGTGGCCGAAGCCGAAGTCGTGTTCAAGGCAAATGGCGTTGAGACCGTCGCCATACCCGTGTCTCACGCCTTCCACTCGAAGGTCGTCGCACCCGCCAGTGAGCCGTTCTCCAAGGTCCTCGCTAAGCTGGGTCCCAAGCCGCCAAAGCTCCCATTTACGTCCAATGTGAACGCCCAGCCATACCCTTCAGACCCCGCAGCTATCGTTCAGTTGCTGGCCAGCCAGCTCGCTTCGCCGGTGTCGTGGACCGACCAGATTGAGTCCATGTACGATGGTGGAGTGCGCACCTTTATCGAGGTCGGCCCCAAGCGCGCGCTGTCTGGATTTACGCGTTCCATTCTTGGAAAACGCCCCCACTACGCCGTGCCTACGAACCACCCCAAGCGCGGTGGAATCGCAAGCTTCCTCGACGCTCTCGCTTCACTGACAGCACTCGGTGTACCTGTACATCCGCCGGAAGTAGCCGGGTCCACAACGGAGCTGGCCCTAGACGACGTCATCCGGGCCGCCACCGAAGTCGGTGCCACACCTCACGCGGCAACCCAACTCGCCGCTTCGGTGTACCCCGCCCTGCGCGACCTCATGGCGGCCGTCGTCAAGGCCGTTCCCCAGTCCACCACCCCGGTTCAACCCGCGCAGGTACGCGTGGTCTGCGCCGGTGCATCCGTTGGCCTGCCTGGCGGACAAGAAGTGTTCTCCCAGGATAATATCGCGAGCATCTTGGCCGGAGAAGGCCGAATCGCGTCCATTGGAGACCGCGCCGATACCTTTGTGAACCGCAACATCGTCCGTCTCGTAAAGGACGGTGCTGGTGGCGCGAGCTTCCACCCCGTCACCAGCCGTGGCGATGTCATCCAGATTGCTGGGACCAAAGCCCACTTCGACCCCCGCGACTACGGTGTTCCAGACCGGCTAGCTGCAGCCCTCGACATCACCAGTGAGCTCGGTATTGCCGCAGCCATCGAAGCCCTACGCGATGCTGGAATTCCACTCGTCCAATCTTACAAAGAGACCACGTCTGGCAAGCGCATACCCACCGGGTGGCGTCTGCCAACGTCCCTGCAAGACGGCACCGGTGTCATCTTTGCCTCCGCCTTCCCCGGCTACGACCAGCTGCTGCAGAAGATTGAGACCGATAACCTAGATGCGGACGGCCACTTTGACCGGCGGACGCTGTTTCAGATCTTGGCTATGGGCCATAGTCAGCTCGCCCAGTTCATTGGCGCCAAGGGTCCGAATACTCAGATCAACGCGGCTTGCGCCTCCACTACTCAAGCGGTCAGCATTGCCCACGACTGGCTGCGGTTGGGCCGCTGTGAACGCGTCATCGTCATTGGCGCGGACGACGTCACCGGCGACCGTCTTCTACCCTGGATTGGTGGCGGATTCCTCGCCGCAGGTGCAGCAACCACCGCCGCAACTCCCGAAGAAGGCGCCCTACCCTTTGATGCACGCCGCCACGGCATGATTCTGGGAATGGGTGCGGTTGGATTGGTTCTCGAACGCCAAGATGTGTGCACAGCTCGCGGTATCCGGCCCATCGCCGAGCTCCTAGCCACACGCATCAGCAACTCGGCCTTCCACGGAACGCGCTTGGACGCCGCCCACATTGCCCGTGAGATGACTGCCCTCGTCAGCGATGCCGCAACACTGGACAACACAACCGCCGCCGCGATTGCCGGCGACACCATGTTCATGTCTCACGAGACCTACACCCCGGCGCGTGGTGGCTCTGCAAGCGCCGAAGCAGACGCCCTCCGTGCCGCATTTGGCCCAGACGCCGGAAAAGTCGCGGTCGCGAATACCAAGGGATTCACCGGCCACCCCATGGGTGCGGGCATCGAAGACGCCATTGCTCTGAAGGCCCTGCAGTACGGCATCGTGCCGCCGATCGCTAACCTGACCGAGCCGGACCCCGAGTTCGCCGACCTACGGTTGTCGCGCGGCGAAAACCGCAACCTGACCTACGCTATTCGCTTGGCCGCTGGCTTTGGTTCGCAAGTCGCTCTGGCCATGTGGCGGGCAGAGGCAAGAGGGGACGACCGCGTCAGTGATCTCGCCGCGCGTACCGCTTGGCTCAAACAGGTCACCGGCTACGCACACGTCCGAGAGACGGTCGGTGACCGCACCCTTCGCGTTGTTGCGTCGACCGTCGATGCGCTGCTTCCCATCGCCCCCGGTGTCATCGGGCCCGATCCGTACACCGAGGAAGTCGAGCTCATTGCCATCGCAGTACCCACCTCCAATGCGGTTCCTCTCGCAGCCGCAGGCGGGGTCTCCGAGGCCGATGTCCTCCAGACACTCATCGAAGTCGTCGCTCAACAGAGTGGGTACGCTCCGAGCGACCTAGACCCCGAGTTTGAGCTGGAAGCCGACTTAGGCATCGATACCGTCAAGCAAGCGGAAGTGTTGTCCGAGCTACGGACGCGCTTTTCGCTAGAGCAAGACGACCAGTTCCGCCTAGCAGATTACCCCACACTGACCGGTCTCGCTGCGTACCTAGCCGGACAACTTGGCGTCCAGGGTGTGGAATCACTTGCCCCCACAAGCAGCGAGCCACAGGTCGCCCTGGTTGTCAGCACTGGGGTCGCCGCCCCGCCCAGTCAGCCTGGACGCTCGCGCGACGACGTATTGAAGACGCTCATTGAGGTCGTGGCACAACAGAGTGGCTACGAACCGAATGACCTGGATCCGGACTTCGAACTAGAAGCGGACTTAGGCATCGACACCGTCAAGCAAGCCGAGGTGCTCTCGGAGCTACGAGCCCGCTTCTCGCTCGAACAAGACGACCAGTTCCGTCTGGCCGACTACCCGACCCTCGCTGGACTCGCAGCGTACCTGAGCAGCCAACTGGTCGGGATGCCGGCGAGTGACAGCGACAATGCGTCGCCGGCGACTGCCAACATGTCCAACCCCGTCGCAGCGCCGCCAGCCATTGCGACCCCTGTGTCCCGCGAAGACGTCTTGAAGACCCTCATCGACGTGGTTGCCGAACAAAGCGGCTACGCACCCGCCGACCTCGATCCCGAGTTCGAGCTCGAAGCTGACCTGGGAATCGATACCGTCAAACAAGCCGAAGTGCTCTCCGAGCTAAGGTCTCGCTTCTCGCTGACCCAAGACGACCAGTTCCGCCTAGCCGATTACCCCACCCTCGACGGTCTGGCCGACTACCTGACAAGCCAGCTGACTACGAGTGGATCCGCTGACACCGGTACGACCGCTACCCCGGCCCCACACACAGCTCAGCAGCCCATTGACGCCACACTGATCGAGAGTCCAACACCGTCAAGCGTCTCGGCACCCGAACGGTCAGAGAGTGCGGTATACGCCATCTTAGCGGATGTTGTCGCCATTCAGACCGGGTACGAACCAGCCGATTTGGACCCCGAGTTTGAGCTCGAGGCAGACCTGGGTATCGATACCGTCAAGCAAGCAGAAATCTTCAGCCAAGTACGCGAACGCCTCGGTATCGAAGCAACAGACGACCTTCGCTTGGCAGACACGCCCACCCTCGGCGGCTTGGCTGCGTACCTAGCGAGCCGCGTCGCAACTCCGACTAGCAGCCCCCCAAACAGCATCACCCCAATTCCCACCGTCGCCGCACACGTACAACCAGTAGCTGATACTCCAGCTTTGCGCGAAGACTACCCCATCCCCGAGTTGCCATCGTTCTGGATTCGCCGGCCGATTCCCGTGCAGATCTCAGCGGTGACCCCAGTGGTGACAAACGACCTGTCGTTCTACATTATTGGCACGGGCCCCTTGGCCAAGGCGATTGCTAACGAGCTGGATGCACGCGGAGGAGTTCCCTCCGAGACTCCGACAGTGGTCATCGATGTTGGCCAAGGCGTGGCCTACAGTATGGAGGTCGCCCGAGCCCTCGCCGAACATCCACCTGAGCAGTGGCTGGTTCACACCCAAATGGGCGGTGTAAACACCATCCAAAACCGTGCCATTGCCGCTCGTGATGGCGCCCGGTCGGGTCTGGCAAAGGCCCTGGGACGGGAATGGGAGCGGACGTCTGTCCGGGTCATTGACCTGATCTCCGATGACCTGAACACACTCACTCAAGGGATCTGCAACGAAGTCGGAGTCATTGGACCCGATGAAATTCGTATCTCCGCCGACGGACGGACCGGCGTGCAGTACGCCGTGTGCGACGCGCCAGTCGCCACGAGCACTGCGCAGGGTGCCGTAGTGCTCGTCACTGGTGGAGCCCGTGGAATTGGTCTGGCCATCGCCCACGAGCTGGCCGAACGCGGATGTACACTCGCACTCATCGGCCGCACCCAACCTGGCGTCGAACCGCTCGACGAAGTCGCCGAGAAGAACAGAATCCGCGCCGAGCTGACCGAGCGAGGCGAGCGCGTCACCCCCGTAGCCATCGACAAGGAGCTCGCTCCGCTTCGAGCGCGTGATGAAGTCCGCAAGGCTGTCGAGAGCGTACCTCGAGCCACGTACCACAGTGTCGACCTCTCCGACGCAGACGCCGTGCAGGTGCTAATTGAAAACGTCATCGACACCCATGGCGCAATCCACGCCGTCGTCCACGGTGCTGGCGTCGAAGACAGTCGCCCGGTTCAGAACAAGGCAGCCAATGCCCTTGAGCGAGCGCTAGGTGCCAAAGTCCATGGCGCCTTGGCGCTGCTCGACGCGCTGGATTCTTCGGTTCGTCTGATCAGCATGGGATCTGTCGCCGGCCGCTTCGGAAACGCCGGTCAGACCGACTACGCCGCCGCTAATGACTCCCTCGCGCGCTTGACCAGCAGCCATAAGAATGGGCTATGTGTGGACTGGACCGCTTGGGGAGATGCCGGAATGGCCACACGTGGCGGCATGCAACATCTGCTTGAGCAACGCGGCGTAGACCTTCTCCCCGCATCTATCGGCGCGCGCCTTGTCGCCGATTGGGTCTTTAGCGACGAGACGGGAGAACGTGTTGTCGCCGGAGCTCTTGGCGGCTTCACGCATCGAACCGGCCACGCAATGGTTCCCGAAGTGTCGTTCGACGGCGTTCGTGTCCGTGCCAGCCAATCCCTCGCCGCCAACGAACCCTGGCTCATCGACCACAGCATTGACGGGACCGGCGTTTTCCCTGGTGTCATGGGTGTGGAGTGGATGGCCACTGTCGCCGCGGAGCTTCTAGGCGAGCGCCCCGACCGCATGCAGGACGTCCGGTTCGCCGCACCGCTGAAGGTTCATGCTGGAGCTGCAGCCCCGACCATCATTGTAGAGGCTCACCCCACCAAACACGGCAGTGCCTGGTGCACGCTCTCGAGCGAGCGCGTTCTCGCGACCGGCCGTGTTCAGCGAACCCTACACTTCCAGTGTGTGGCGAGCGTCGGCTCTACGTCCAGCGCATTGCCATCCGTGTTTCTTCCAGACGAGGTTGTGGAGAAGCAGCAGATCTACAAGCGCTTCTTCCATGGCCCCCGTTTCCAGGTGTTGTCCCAGATAGTAGGCATTGCTGCCGATGGCTTGATCGCCGAGGCCCTACTCCCCAAACGGGCTCTACCCGGTGCCACTCGCACCGCTCCGCTCGCCATCGAAGCAGGCTTCCAAGCCGCCGGCATGCATCGCTGGGCCACGCGAGGCATGAGTGGGTTGCCACATTCCATTGAGACCGTGGAAATCTTGGCGCCGCCCCCTGAAGATGCAGCTCTGACGGTCACCGTTGTCGACCACGGAGATGCCTACGACGTGGATGTAGACAGCCCCAACGGTACGGTCGCTCGCTTGCGCGGCCTACGTCTGATCGACCGCGGCCCTGTCGGCGATAATGAGACACTTCCTCCGCCCCCCGGTGGCCGTCCCATGTGCTTCACTCATGCCGTGACCCCGCCGCCGTCCAAGACCGCGCGCGCCAGCGCAGGTATCGGAGCCAATGCTAAGCCGTGGCTCGACGCCGGCGAGCTCGCACTGCTGACAGCGCGTGGAACAGACGAACGAAAGCGTGACCGCACCTTGGGCCGCGTTGTCGCCAAACGCGCCGTCCACCTGCTCACCCACGCCCCCGCAGACAGCTTTACTGTGAGTCAAGCGGACAGCGGTGAGCCACAAGTCGAGGGCGTAGCCGCAGTCGTCAGCCTATCCCACCACAGTGGACGCGCCGTTGCGTTGGCCAGCACAGAGCAAGCCGTTGGCATTGACATGGAGCAGGTACAAAAGCGCAGTCACGCCTTCCTGAGCGACTGGTTCACTCCCGGTGAGCGACTGTTGGCCGGTGATAGTGCGCTGCGCCAAACCCTTGTCTGGAGCGCCAAAGAGGCGACTCTCAAGCTACTCGGAACAGGCTTCGCTCTGCCTGCCACTGCCGTACAGGTCATCCAGATCGTTGGCAAGACCATTACGGTCCAGCTGTCCGATGCTGCTGCAACAGTGGCCGAAGACCGGAACGTAGGTGATCTCGCCCTGCAGTGGCGTTTCGACGTTAACAACTTCGTCATTGTAGAAGCGACCGCTCCGTACGTCGCCCCCAAAGCCGCGTAGAGTATTGGACAAGCCGGAACGAATCATGGATGATCAGGCCATGCCGGACGACGCCAACTCCTTCACCGTCACGCGTATCCTCACCAGTGAGGACATCGCGCAGTGGGAACAATCCTTCGCGCATGCGTATGAGGCCGTATTTGCGGGTGAGCCATACCTCGAGTCGTTCACTCCAGGCAAAGCGGCTGGCGTCTTTCGGATGCTGACCGAACTACATGACCACATCACGTTGATTGCAGCTGATCCAAGTGGGGACATCCTTGGGTTCGGTATCGCCGTGCCATTGAGCACCATGAAGACCATCGCCCCCCGCTTAGATGGCTTGGTGCCAATGCGGCAGACCTACTACCTAGCAGAGCTTGGCGTCCTGCCCAACGCGCGTGGAGAAGGGGTCGGCCGGGCCTTGGTTCGACATCGCATTCGGCTGATGGACCGCGAACGGTTCAGCCACGTTGTCCTCCGCGTATCGGACACCGAAAACTCATCTGCCGCCATGTACAAGTCGCTAGACTTCGAAGACATGGGTGTCAGCATGGACGTGACACGCCCGCGAATCGACGGAAGCGTCAGAGCCGACCAGCGTCACTTCCTCTGCCGGGTCATCTCACAAGTCGACGTCTCGTAGAGTCGCTGTACAACTCGCCTGGGGCCAAATTCACACACACCCTGGGTACAACTCGCTAGAGTTATGCACAGAGTTGTCCATAGGGTCTAAACCCGGCGGCTATCGGCTTCTACGGCGTTGACGGCTCCGGGTGGTCCCCAGGATCTTCGCCTCGACGGTCGATGTAGCCCAGAGCCTCTAAAGCGTCCACGGTGTCTGTCGACATCGAGGGAACTCGCCGTTCCGGAGACGCCATATCCCAGGCAAAAAGTAGATCCTTGAGCAGAGATCTCACGGGATCTCCAAGCGTCTGCTCAGTCAACGAACGCATCCGTTCTTCGCGCAGACCTCGCACCGGGATCACTTGCATTCCAAGTCCACCGACCCGCACTGCGCGCGGCAGCTCGGCGTTGTTCCAACCAGAGCCAAGCTCATTGGTTTGACGCGTTGCCTCAGAGAAGGACGGCCGGCTTGGACGGAAGGGCCAGCCATCAGTATCCAACACCGGTCCAGGTCGAACCAGCTGGGCGAAGCTCCGCGCGGCACCCAACGGTTCGCCTAGGCCAACGAGTGTGGCCATCGTTGGTGCGAGTCCGGCCATGTCAACCTGGCTGCGTACTACCGCAGATCGAGCGACGGGTATGCCGTACCCTTCAATGATCAGCGGAATCCGCAAAACGCCCTCATCGACACCTGCTCCATGGCTGTACGCGTGTCGGGTGAGCTCTGACAGAGTCTCTCCGTGGTCAGCCGTCACTACCACCAGCGCATACTCGAGCAACGCACGCTCGGTCAGTGTGCTGAACAGTTCACCAATGTGGTGGTCCATGTAGTGGACCTCAGCCAGGTAACGAGCAGCCATCTGGTCCACGTCTTCTGGGAGTGCCATCTTCCTTCGCAGCGCTCGACGCAGCAACACCGGAACAGCTGGGTCTGTATATGGACCGTCGTAGTCGGGGCTGGAGAACCGGTCGAACCACTCACCTGGAGCGCTGTAAGGTCCGTGAGGGTCATAGAAATGCACCCACAAAAACAAAGGTTTATCCGTGTCGCGTGCATCGAGAGCCACCTTGGTTCGCCGTAGCACACCCTCGGCAATGTCCTGGTACATCGGTCCTTTCTTCACCGACATCTGGTCATCATACAAGCGGAATCCACGGGTCAAGCCCATGTCTTGCTCGAGAGCCTTGGCCGCTACAACTGCGAGGGTGTCGTAGCCGGCGTCGGCGAACTGCTCGGTCAGAGTGTGCAGGTCATCAGGCAGGCCATAGCCATTACGAGGAACGGCATGTTCATGCGGGTCCCGCCCGGTGAACAGCGTAGTGTGGCTGTTGAGCGTGGTGGGCGCGTGAGCATAAAATCGGTCGAATCGCACCCCGCGAGCCGCCATCGCATCCAGTGTTGGGGTCACCCCTTCACGAGGTTCAAGAAGGCCGGGAAGCGCCTCGCCGTAGGCACCAATGGCGTCGGCCCGGGTGGTGTCCATAGTGACCAGAATGACGTTAGGTTGCTGCTGCCCCCAAGCCAGGGACGCCGCGATGAGCAGAGAAATCATGGCCCCTTATATAGTCCACCCGGACGTCGGATTTCGGATGAAGATCACTGCGTTGGCAACGTCTCCCGACTTGCAGAACGGTCTCGTGTCACGCAAGCTGCTGTGATGCGTACTTTCCCGCCAATCCTCCTGCTCGCCGCCTGCTCATCCGGCACCCTGACCGCTGAGCCATTCACTATCGACGTGGACCGCTCCACCGGCGCCCTGTCCATCGAGCACAACGACTTCGGGGTGCTGCTCACCAATATGACGGTGAGCGTGGGTTCGGGAAGTGCCGACATCCAATCCAGCTTCGGCTCGTTTCGCTTCGACAATGTGACGATGGATGTGGTCACTGCGACGCAAGCGACGTTCCGTTCCGCGGGTTTCGGCCCACAGATCATCACCCTGCAAGATGGCGACGGCATCGACCTAGCAGACCTCGTCCTCACCATTGCACCTGTTGGCCCAACCACAGCATTGACCATCGATATCACCGCGTCCAATGCAGGAAACCGCGTGGTCGTCGCTGCAGACTGCACCCAAGACGACCACTTCCTCGGACTGGGCAGCCACGCCCAAGACGTCGACCACGTGGGCGAAGCCTTTCCGTTATTCGTCAGCGAACCTGGCGTAGGCAAGACGTTCGACGACGACATCCCCGACGACTGGTTCATCCGCGGCACCCGCCACGCATCGTCCTACCCAGTGCCGTTCTTCGTTCGTCCGCACGTCAACCATGGCCTCTTATTCGAGACGAATGGACGGGTGGAGATGGACCTCTGCCACAGCGATTCCGGCAGGTTCTCGGCGACCATCTGGGACGAAGACTCGGCAAATATAGTGCTCTTCGCCGATACCGACCCGGTTCGTATACTCCAACAACACGCCGCCTGGGTCGGCCGACCGGAGCTGCCACCCCCCTGGGCTTTTGCGCCATGGAACGACGCCATCCGCGGCGTTGCCAATGTACTCGACGTCGCCCAAACTCTTCGTGATGCCGGTGCGGTCTCGTCCGTCATCTGGACGGAAGACTGGAAGGGAGGACGCCTCACCGACAACGGCTACCGGGTGTCCGGGGAGTGGACCGTCGACCGTGAGCTGTATCCGGACCCAGAAGGCATTGCCCAGACCCTCAACGACCAAGGATTCCGCTGGTTCGGCTACTTTGCGCCCTACGTTCGCGAAGGAACAACCGCTTGGGACGAAGCCCTTGCCGCCGACGCCGTAACCGTAGACGCGCAAGGCAACGTACTGACCTTCACGGGACCGTCCTTCGAGATCGAGGCGTACTTAGACCTCACAAGCGATGCTGGCCAGACCTTCGCCATCGAGCGCATGCAAGCTGCTGCAGACGTTGGATTCGATGGCTGGATGGCCGACTTCGCCGAGTGGCTACCTATCGACGCAGTCCTCGACGATGGGTCGACCGGTCTCCCGGCACACAACCGATACCCCGGCTTGTGGCAGTCCATCAACGCGGAAGCTCTCCAGGGTCGAGACGCGACCTTCTTCGCCCGAAGTGGCTTTGGCGGTGCCCAAAGAAACGCACCCATCATCTGGGGCGGAGACCAGCGCACAGACTTCCAGGCAGATGATGGCTTTCCCAGTGTGCTGTCGCTCGGACTGGGCGCCAGTGTTTCGGGTATCCCAATCTTCACCCACGACGTCGCCGGCTACAACAGCATCGGCAACCCGCCCTCCACCCAAGAACTGTGGTTTCGCTGGGCGTGGCTCGGCGCGTTCAGCCCGATTCTACGCACCCATCACGGCGCCTTTGCGGACGACAATCATCAGTTCAACTCCACACCCGACACTCTCGACCACTGGGTACGCGTCACCCAAGAACACACGCGCATCTTTCCGTACCGGTACGGCATCGCCGCACGGGCGAGCACCCAGGGCATCCCCATGATTCTGCCCATCGGATTCCGCTACGACGCCGACGTCAGCCGCAACGATGCCTGGCTCCTTGGTGACAGCCTCCTCGTCGCCCCCATCACCGAACAAGGCGCCACATCTCGTCAGATCGACCTGCCCGAAGACGTTCAGTGGTTCGATTGGTGGACCGATGAACCGGTTAGTAGCGGTGTCTTCAACGCCGATGCCCACCAAATTTCCGTGTTCGCCGCGAGCGGCACCACCGTCCCGCTATTGGTACGAACTCCCGATAGCCTCGACAGTGGCCTACCCGAAGGCGTCAGCGGCCTCGACGACGTTGATGATGAGCGGGAGGTGCGCATCTATGGAAACGGCGGCATCTTCACCGAAGCCGACGGCACCACCTACACCCCTAGCGGAACTGCAACCGGCTCTGCCCAAGTTACCGGGCGCCTGAGCAGCGGAGACCTCGAGGTCGGCGGTTTGACGTTGACCATCGAGGGCTCTGTGGAGCGGACCTATACGGTCCGGGTCATCACGAACTAATCGGTGTCGACGCTGATGAGTATCAGGGTTTCTAGCCGCTCGATACTAGCGCCAGTGAGCAGGGTGCCGTTACTGGTCAGAGTGCCGAGATTTTCCCAGTCATAGTCGTCGTAGTTCATCTGATAGAGTTGGTAATCGTCGCCGGCGACGCCGCTGAAGGTATCGCGGATCTCAACAGGAATCGCGCTCACGGCGTCTGCATCCCAGGGGTCCATGTACCAAATGGCCTCAATGGTACCTTGTAGATCAACGGGAAGGGCCGAGTCCGTAGCCATGCGAGCAACGCTGATATCCGTTGGGTCATCTTCAAACAGGAGCGTCAGGTCGCCTGCACCCAGGGTCAGGAACAGGTCCGTTCCGTACTCTATCGATGCCGAGGCCATTGGAATGGTCACCGGAGTGGTGGACGGAACAACGACATCAAGATCGATGAACTCCCCATCACCTAAGTTGTAGGGCACAGCGGGGTCAGCAAACTCGAGGTCGCCGTAGGTCTCAATATGCAGGCTGTAGCGCTGCGACAGCAGACCAGGCATCACGTAGGAGCCATCCGCCTCGGTCTCGGTCGTTGTGCACACTTGGCGACACAGGTTGACGCGAACCCCTGCAAGACCGTTGCCAGCAGCATCACTGACCGTGCCACGCAGCTGGGTTCCGGGAGGATCGGTGTCATCATCGGTGTCCATGCCGGCATCCGTGTCCGTACCCATATCGGTATCGCTATCAACGGAATCGGTACATCCGAACGCAAGAAGAGGCAATAACAAGAGGGCGGTGTGGCGCATGAGTGTCTCCAATGAGAGCAACGATACCGGGCGTATGCCTCACTCGCCAGTCGATAACGTCAAGTGGCAATAAGCAGACATCGCGGGTACGCCTGCACCATGCCCGTGTTCCGACTGCCAAATGAGCATGTCTTCCCACCTCCCCATATGGCTGATCCTTCCGGAATTATTGCCGTCGGTGGAGACCTGCACCCAGACCGCGTGCTGTTGGCGTACACCTCCGGTATTTTCCCTTGGTACTCCGACGGACAACCTCTTCTGTGGTGGAGTCCAGACCCGCGCATGGTGCTGCGTCCCGCAGAACTCAAGGTTCAGCGCTCGCTTAAGAAGCGGATCACGCGCGGCGACTATCGAATCACGTTCGATACGGCATTCTCGGATGTACTCGACGAATGCGCCGAGACACCGCGCCCTGACCAAGACGGGACCTGGCTCACCAAACCGCTCAGGGCGGCATTTGTCGATCTGCATCGACGTGGCATCGCTCATTCGGTCGAGGCCTGGCACGAAAACACTCTTGTGGGCGGACTGTACGGCCTGGCGATCGGCGGGGTGTTCTGCGGTGAGTCCATGTTTGCGCGACGCTCGGATGCATCAAAGGTCGCGTTCGTACACCTGGTCCGTCAGCTGCAGCGATGGAATTTCTCGCTGGTCGACTGCCAGGTACACACGCCCCACCTCGAACGATTCGGCGCCTACGAGACCCCACGAGACGTATTTTTGGACGAATTTCACCGCCTCGCAGCAATGCCCGGCAGACCCGGTCCTTGGCAGTTCGACCCGGAGTTCGATGCCCGAGTTCCGGTGAGCTAGCCCCGCACCCGTTCCCTTTTCGGTATGCTGGCTTGAACACTCAGTAGGCAACGTACACGTGATCCAGAAGCAAGCCGCACCACAGGAGACCTTCTGATGGAGCCGGCAGACCTCAATCGATTTCTTGCCAGCGTTCGAAAGACGCGGTTCATCGACTACCTCGACCCGATTGGCATGTCCGCTGAGGACGCTTTTGAGCAGCGGCTGAAGTGGGCGAGACGCAATGCATCCGAGGCCGCCTATGC
>JBLHSN010000145.1:0-13528 GCA_047626195.1 Myxococcota bacterium | reverse complement strand
CGTCGTGTCGTAGTTTGTCCTCGTCGGCGACTAGGTCGACACGCACGTTCTCGGCGTGGATGACGGTCCGCACGATCGATGCTTGGTGTGCCGGAGTGATCGGTAGCTGCAGCCGCTCGACGTCGTAGGACAGCATTTCGGCGAGGTCATCGTCGCTACCAGCGTGCCAGAATCCGCCCGGGTAGCTGACGTCCATGATCACGTCTGCGAAGGCCAGGCGGTTTGTGCTGCCCGACGCGATGGCTTGGGCGAGACGTGTGTGCGGAGCCTGTTGTGGGACTGGGTCGGCATGGACGCGGCGAATGGCGTCCACCACAGCCTGTGCGTCGCGAACGTCCATGACGACGGGCTCGCTGACATTGGACAAGTCGAAACAGACTGACGGAGGTGCTGCCAGTACCCACATGCGCCGTTGGGCTTTGACACGAGGGTCGACAACGCGGTCGACTGTGAGCGTCAGCCGTTGGGGATGAGGCATGCCTATTGGGGGCCGAAACACCACTTGGCGGGTGGTGATAATGAGCTCGCCATGAACGGTCTGACTGGGGCCGCCCCCCACAATATGCGGCGAGCGCTCGGCTGACACGCAGGCTGGCGTTGCACCGAAAAACTTCGGTATCACCGATTTGAAGGACGAACGGCTCGGCCGACATTGGCTTTCCCTAGGGGACCTGTTCGGACCAGTTGTACGCACGGATGCCGTTCGGGCCACTTGGGGCATCCAAGGTGAAGCTCAGTTCGTCTTCCCATTCCAAGATCTCATTGCCGAACGACTGGCCTACCTGCGCTCCGTCCGTCGACGTTTCGACGTTGGTGACCAAGGCTAGTCGGGTGTCACCGTCGCGTGAGGACAGCTCGGTACGTTCAACGCTGAATGTGCCTTCTTGGACCACAATCGGGTCATCACCGGAGGGATAGGTGTACAGCGTGTACACATTGGAGCCGCCGACTTCTTCGAACTCGAATGCACGGATGGTGCCCATGTCCACGTTGACCCAGATGCTCAACAGGTCGCCTTCCGATGGGCCTCCGCAGGCGGAAGCCAGCAGGGTGAGCGGCAGAAGGGCGAGAGTAAGAAAGCGGGTCATGAGCGGGCTCCACGTCACAGTGGGGTCCCGATAATCCCTACAGCGCGTCAGTGACGTCCGTCAGGGCGAAGTTATTGTCGTCAAACCGCCTGACCAAGCGACCGTCAGCGTCTAAGACCAGCAATCGAGTGCTGTGTGCGATGCGCCCGCTGCGGTGGCTGACTGTGAGGCCCGCAGCGACGGCAAGGCTGTGAAGTTGTGCCGGTTCGGGACGCGCGAAAGTCCACTGGGGGGCTTCCGCGCCCACTAATCGGGCGTAGTCGGCGAGGACCGCCACGGTGTCGGTGGCAGGATCGATCGTCACCGCGACCATCTGTTGGCTCTCGGTCAGGCTGCTGAGAACGCCGAGGAGTTTCGCTACGGTTGCCGGGCAATAGTTCGGGTCTGGGCAGGTCGTGTACACGAAAGCCACGACGGTCGGTCCGCGCTGACCTTCGCCAATGATGATGGACTCTCCGTTGTGCCCAGCCAGCTCAAAGCCGGGCAATACAGAACCAGTCTCGAGTGGGTCGCCTTGAGGTGCGCCTTCGACATCTACAGAGCCAATGACATGGATGTCGGCGAGCGCGTAGCCGTAGGTGCTTGGAGTCATGATCCCGGTGATGCGGTCACCCGGAGTGAGCCCCGCGATGTCCCCGAGACCTGCGATGAACGGCATGACCATCCCCGGCATGACGTCTGGGATGGGCTCGTGGTCGACCAGTAGCTTACTAGGCTCGGTGCGGATGACGGTTCCAACAATGGGAGCCCCGCCGTCAATGTGGTTGGCCGGAAGTGCATCTTCTCCGGTCACCGAACTACTACGAACCGTTCCAAAGCCGTTGGTATCCCGGTCTATCCACAGGTCGACGTGGCTTCCGACGACCACCGTGGTGTCTGTATTGGTGTAGACCTCGGTCTCCTGAACCACCCGGGACAGTGGGTCGTCGTGCTGAACCACCCACTGCGTGCCCGTCGCTAGCAGCAACGTGCCATGGTCCGTGCGTGGCTCCCTACAAGCGGTCAGAGCGACAAGCAGGAGGACAGACCGCATCATTGCTACCGATTGCGTGGGTTTTGCTTGTTGTGCGTACCGCTTCCGGGGCCACCAATGCTCTTGCCCTTGCCCTTGCCTTCGGGACTGCGCGGCGCGCCTTCTGGGTAGGTGTCGTGCACCATCTTGCGGAAAGCTTCAAACCGGCCTTCGATGATGCTGGTGCGCATCTCGGCCATGAACTGGTTGAACCACGCAATGTTGTGAATGGACGCGAGCGTGGCGCCGAGAATCTCGCCTACATTGAACAAGTGGTGCAGGTAAGCGCGGCTGAAGTTCTGGCAGGTGTAGCAGGTACACTTGGTGTCGATCGGGTAAAAATCGCGCTTGTAGCGGCGGTCTGTGACCCGCATGCGGCCTTTCCACGTGTAGTGAACACCGCTGCGTGCGTGGCGAGTCTGCAAGACGCAGTCGAACATGTCGATGCCACGGGCGACCCCTTCCACAAGGTCTAGCGGGCGGCCAACACCCATGAGGTAGCGAGGCCGGTCGTGTGGCATGTGTGGCGTGGTGGCGTCCAGCACCACTTTCATCGCTTCGTGGCCCTCTCCAACGGACAAGCCGCCCACGGCGTACCCATCGAAGCCGATCTCAGCGACCTTCTCGGCACTCTGCTTACGCAGGTCCGGCCAGAATCCACCTTGAACAATGCCAAAGAGCGATTGGTCTTCGCGGGTATGCGCGTCCTTGCAGCGCTGTTCCCACCGATGGGTGCGCTCCAAGCTCGCTTCTGCGTAGCGTCGCTCAACGCCGAAGGCCAAGCACTCGTCGAACACCATGGCAATGTCACTGCCGAGCTGTTGCTGAATTTCCATCGAGCGCTCAGGTGACAAGAATGTGCGCTTGCCGTCCACCTCGTACTGGAAGGTGACGCCCGCCTCGGTGATGGTCTTTTCGAGGGAGAAGACCTGAAAGCCACCGCTGTCCGTCAGGATGGGCTTGTCGACGTTCATGAATTTGTGCAGGCCACCCGCCTTCTCGACCAGGTCTTCGCCTGGACGCTGGGACAGATGGTAGGTGTTGGCCAGCAGGATGTCCGTACCGGTAGTCTCCAAGTGAAGTGGAGAGACCGCGCGAATCGCGCCTTGGGTGCCAACCGGCATGTAGCGAGGCGTGGTGACCTCACCCTTAAGCAATGTCAGCGTTGTTGCTCGTGCATCACCATCTGTGGCGTCAACAGTAAAGGGGAAGCGGTACACACGAGCTCCTAAGCGGGCTCGCTACATAGTCCGGCTAGCCAATCAGTCCCATGAACCACAATCCAAAGACAACTACGGCAACAGTTCCGACGACCAAGCTAACCAAGAAACCGGTCGAAATTTCGGACGTACCCGCAGATGATGGTTGGCGAGCTTGTGAGGCACCGACCGGCGTTGCCAGCAGCCGGTCCTTGGGCTGGGGTGTCAGTGTATCGGCGAGAATGCCGTGTCTACTCTCAATTTTCGCCTTGAGTAGCTCCGCCGTGGGCATCAAGGTGGTGTGCGAGGACTCGTCATCCCTCTCGATGGTTGGTGACGCATCGACAACAAAGGGCTCTACGGGGCCGACGGCAGGTACATCCACCCGCATGAGCCGCTCGGTGGCCAGCAGATGTTGCACGGCGCGAGACGGCACGCCCATGACGCTGTCGAACCGGATGTTTGGGGCTTTATTCAGAGGGGGGGCCGCGAGTGTGCGCCATAGGGCAGAGCCGGCGTTCATCTGAGTGGACGAATCTTCGTCCGGTAGCTCATCGTCATCCAAGTTTTGGGCGTCCGTCTCGTAGCGGTCTAGCAGGCCAGTGCTGTCATTTTCGGGGCCGACGTCACGGATGACTTCATCAAAACGCCCAACCGCGGCGCCCAGTGTGCGAACCCACCCTGACAAGCGTGCCCTGGCGCCAGGAGCAAGAGAGTCCTCCATGCGCGCCGCGTTGGCGGAGGCGTCGACGCTCGGAACGGTGATGTCTGCGCCTGCCGGCAACAGGTCCATCGCCGCCAATACGTCCGTGTTGGGAGCGCCGGGGCCGCGTCCCGTGCCGAACAACACCACCTGTCCGTCGAGACCCAGCATGACGTGGGCATCGTCCACGTCTCCGTGGTGCAGATTCTGAGCGTGAAGGGCGGCCAGCGCGCGCAGCACTTGCGACACGATGTAGCGAGACAGCTCGTGCGGTGGCTCGGCGTCGAGTAGGCGTATGCCCAGTGGAATTCGTTCTGCGTACAGTGCGCCGGTGTCGTCAACAAACACGACTGGAGCGAGGGCAGGGTGCTTGACCTCCGCTTGGTTGGGCACGTCTGGCCACACGGCGACACGACTGTTGCCCGCAAACATAGCAAAGCGCACCGATTCCCCAGCGTCGGCGGGATCAAAAGGATCGAATTGGAGGTCCGTAGCGCTCACCCGAGCACGATACGCTACGGCGACCCTCGGGGCCACCGCGACGTCGGCGATTGTGCTGTTGTGGCGAGACGGAGCAAATGGATGAGCATTGAGGCAGTCTGGACGCTCGCCGTTGTTGGCGGGATGACCGTGCTCCTAGCCCGCGAACGGCTGGGCGCAGAGCTGGTCGTGTTCCTGGCGCTGTGCTGCTTAGTTGTCACGGGCGTGGTCGATAGTGCGACGGCGCTGGAGGGCTTCGGAAATTCTGCGGTTGCGACCATCGCGGTGCTCTTCGTTGTAGCGGCAGCCGTTCGCGAGACCGGGGCGCTCCGAACGGTCCTCGGCGTGCTGCTCGGTCCAGCGTCCACAGTGCGTGGTGCCATGGTCCGCGTGATGTTGCCCACTGCCGTGATGTCGGCTTTTGTGAACAACACGCCCATCATTGCCCTGCTGATTCCGTCCATTCGCGACTATTCGCGCCGCGTCCAGACCACACCATCAAAGCTCCTCATTCCACTTGCCTATGCCGCAATGTTGGGAGGGACGTGCACCCTCATCGGCACTTCTGCCAACCTTGTGGTTTCTGGGCAACTTCAGGCTTCGGGCCTCGCACCCCTTGGGATGTTTGAGCTGTCCTATGTCGGCCTGCCAACGGCAATAATCGGTCTTCTCTACATGACTATATTGGGTCCTCGGCTCTTGCCAGAGAGAGACGATGCCGCCACCTCGCTTGCGGCAGAGGCACCGGAGTACCTGTCGTGGGTGCGCGTGGCAAACGCCTCACCGCTTGTTGGATTGAGCATCGATGATGCCGGCCTGCGTGGCCTTCCCGGACTGTTCGTCGTTGAGATGCGCCGCCGGGATGGCTCGGTGCGGGCGCCAGTAGCTCCAGAAGACATGTTGATGGCCGGAGACACAATCGTCCTCACGGGCCCGGGCAGTGCAGTACGGGATCTCCACAGTTTCCCGGGACTGGTGCCCACGGATGGAGTGGACCTGACGGCAGGAGACGAGCGGAACTTGGTCGAGGTCGTGGTGTCGCGCCGCTCACCGCTCGTTGGACAGACCGTTCGGGACTCCGGTTTTCGACGCCGATACGGGGCGGCGATCCTTGGGATTCAGCATGCTGGTGAGGCCATTGAAACAAAGATTGGCGACCACGTCTTCCAGCAGGGAGACACGCTCATGCTGACTGCGCGGGCCGGTTTTGCCCAGGCGTGGTCCCAGAGTCAAGCGTTCAACTTGGTTACCGAGATTCCCGATAGCCAGGCGCCGCGGTACCACCGCGCCACTCACGCCTTGGTCATCATTGGGCTTCTGGTTGTGGTTCCGTCCGTGACGGGGGTGTCCATGCTGCTGGCCGCGATGGCCGCGCTGCTTGCACTCGTCGCTACCGGCTGCATTTCCACTCAAGGCGTTCGGGCTGCGGTCAACTTTCCGATTCTGATCTTGATTGGGTCCGCGTTCGGTATTGCGGAGGCTCTAGAGGCGTCCGGTGCGGCCGACGCGATTGCTTCTGTGGTCATAGGCGGGACGGCATCTGTGGGTCCTTTGGCGTTGCTTGCAGCTGTCTACGTGTTGACGGTTGCCTTCGTTTATTTTGTCGGCAACGCTGCGGGTGCTGCCATCATGTTCCCCGTCGCGATGACCACAGCTGCAGCCGCTGGACTGGAGCCACGCCCGTTTGCCATCGCTACGGCCATGGCTGCTTCGGCTGCTTTCGCGACCCCAATCGGGTACCAAAATCTGTTGGTCTACGGTCCAGGTGGCTACCGGTACACGGACTTCCTGAAGGTCGGATTGCCCCTCAACGCGGTGTGTATGGCGGTTGTGATGGTCGTCGTTCCGCTGGTCTGGCCGCTCCTCGCTCTCGGCTGATTAGCCGAGCGTTTGCGTCGTCTGGGCTCGCGGCTTGATCGGCGTGCTGGGGTGTGGTGATCTTGGGCCCTTGCGGCGAGGGACTTCGTTCCTATGTGTCGTGCAGTACGGGACACACCCTTCCCCATAGGCAGGTTTTCATGCAGTTCGAGAAGTTCACGGTCAAGACGCGCGAAGTCATCTCCGAGTCGCAACAGCTCGCGGGTCGTCTGGGCAATCCCGAAATTCGCCCCGGTCACTTGCTCGTGGCGCTCATCAAGCAAGAAGACGGCATTATTCCCTCGATTCTGACTACCTGCGGTGCAAGCCCCGAGGCAGTACTGACTGAAGCTGCGACTATCGTGGACGGCTACAGCAAGGTGAGCGGTGGCAGTAAGGCGCAGCTGTCCCGTGAGTTCCGGGATGTCATTGACGGTTCGCAGGCCGAGGCCAAGAAGCTGGGCGATAGCCATGTCTCCACCGAGATTGTCCTGCTTGCGATTACGTTGGGCACGTCCAAAGCCGGCCAAGTTCTCAAGGACAACGGGGTTAATGCAACGACCCTTCGCACGGCCATTGACGGTGTGCGCGGCGGTTCGAAGGTCACCGGCGAAGACCCCGAGAGCCAGTACGAGTCGCTCGCCAAGTACTGCGTGGACATGACCCAGCAGGCCATGGACGGAAAGCTCGACCCGGTCATTGGTCGTGACGAGGAGATCCGGCGCGCCCTGCAGGTGCTGTCGCGTCGCACCAAGAATAACCCGGTGCTCATTGGCGATCCTGGCGTTGGCAAGACGGCTATCGTCGAAGGTATTGCACAACGCATCGCCACCGGAGACGTCCCCGAGTCACTGCAAGGCAAGAAGGTGATGTCGTTGGACCTGCCGGCATTGCTCGCCGGTGCCAAGTATCGCGGCGAGTTCGAAGAGCGGCTCAAGGCTCTGCTCAACGAGATTGAAGCTGCACAAGGCAAGGTCATTCTGTTCATCGACGAGCTTCACACCCTCGTGGGTGCGGGTAAGACCGAAGGCTCCATGGACGCAGGCAACATGCTTAAGCCAGCCCTTGCACGTGGCCAGCTGCGCTGCATTGGCGCCACAACACTCGATGAATACCGCAAGCACCTCGAGAAGGACAAGGCTTTGGAGCGGCGCTTTCAGCCGGTCATCGTGGAAGAGCCGACCATCGAGAACACCATTGCCATTCTACGCGGCATCAAGGAAAAGTACGAGACTCACCACGGCATTCAGATCACGGATGAAGCCGCCGTCGCAGCTGCGGTGCTGTCGGCTCGGTACATCAGCGACCGGTCGCTTCCGGACAAGGCCATCGACCTTATCGATGAAGCGGCCAGCCGTCTCAAGATGGAGATCGAGTCCAAGCCAACGGCCGTTGACATCTTGGAACGTCAGGTCTCTGGTCTTCAGGTCCAGCTGCTGAGTGTCAGGCGGGATGGTGTGGATGACAAGGGTGCGGCCGACCGCGCTGCAGAGATGGAAGAGCGCATTGCAAATCTCAACGAAGAACTCACCGGACTTACGGCTCGCTGGCACTCTGAACGCGACGCCATTGACCGCATCAGCGAGATTAAAGAGCAGATTGAAGAGTTGAACTTTGAGGGTGAAAAAGCCCAGAGAAGCGGTGACTTTGAGAAGGCGAGCCGAATCATTCATGGTGAACTGCCCACACTTCGCGCTGAGCTTCCGGTGCGTCAGGCCGCTCTGGCCGAGCTGCAGAAGGACGGCGCCATGCTGTCCGAGGAAGTCACCGAAGAGGATATTGCCCGCGTCGTCGCACGCTGGACCGGCATTCCGGTGCAGAAACTCCGTGAGTCGGACATGCAGAAGCTGCTGCGCATGGAAGATGTGTTGCACAGCCGGGTCATTGGCCAGCACGAAGCGGTCATCGCTGTCGCGGAGGCCGTTCGCCGAGCCCGCGCCGGTCTGCAAGACCCGAACCGTCCGATTGGTTCCTTCTTGTTCTTGGGACCAACGGGTGTTGGCAAGACCGAGCTCGCCAAGGCACTGGCGGAGTTCCTGTTTGACGACGAAGCAGCGATGGTGCGAATCGACATGTCCGAGTACATGGAGAAGCATTCTGTCGCTCGGCTCATCGGCGCCCCTCCTGGATATGTTGGGTACGACGAGGGTGGTCAGCTCACCGAAGCGGTGCGCCGCAAGCCCTACACGGTCATTTTGCTCGACGAGATTGAAAAGGCCCACGGCGATGTGTTCAACATCCTGCTCCAGGTCTTGGATGATGGCCGCTTGACGGACTCCAAGGGTCGTCTGGTCGACTTCAAGAACTGCGTCATCATCATGACCAGCAATATTGGCGCTCACAAGATCATGGAAGCCGCCGGCGACCGTGAGAAGGCGCGCGCGGCTGTTGAGTCTGAGCTGAAGAAGCAGCTTCGCCCTGAGTTTATCAACCGTATTGACGCACGGGTCATCTTCGACGCCCTCAGCCGCGAGAACATGAACGGCATTCTGGACATCCAACTCAAGCGCGTTCAGCGGCTACTGGATGCCCGTGACCTGCACATGGAGATCACGCCAGAGGCGAAAAAGCGCATCGCGGATATTGGCTACGACCCCGCCTACGGTGCCCGCCCGCTGAAGCGCGCCATCACCAATTACCTTCTCAATCCTATGTCGTCGGTCATTATAGGCGGTGGCTACGGTCCAGGAGACGGCATCCAGATCGACCTGGTTGGTGAAGACCAGATTCAGTTCACGCGGATTCCGGCGCCGGATGAAGATGTTGAACCGTCGGGTGCTATTGCCCAGATTGAGCAGCAGCCCCAGGCGTGAAACGTCCACTGCGTTTGCTGATGCTGATGGTCGGGCTTGTTCCGGCCATCGTGCTCGGGCTTGTTGCGGCATACGGGATGGTCGGTTCGAACACGTGGTCGGTGACGTCAACGGTTGTGCTGGATGTGCAGGCCGAGGACGTCACGGTGCTGACCGATGACGTTCGCAAGTGGCGGGACTGGATGCTCATCGACCATGTCGCGGAAGAGGACTTCATGACCGTTCAGTCGCGTCAGGTCACTGGTGCTGGGGCTACGTTGGGCTGGATGACGGGGTTTTTGGCCGGAGAAGTAGTGCTGAGTAGTGAGTGGGAGGACGGCGAGTCGTACTCGCTGGACTGGCTCGAGCGTCGGGCTGGTCGTCCGTCGCCTACGTCGACAAACTCGAATCCAGATCCGACTGGCTGGGTCGAGTCCACCGGAACCCTTGAGGTTCGCTTGGCAGACGACAACGGCATCACCCTGACCCTCATTGAGTCGGGCAGTGGGGGGCCTCGTCCGCTTGGGCCCTTCTTGCTGAATACGCTGGAGACCAAACGGCACGACGTACTGGACCAGCGCCTATCGGCCTTGGCAGAGTTGGCGTTAGTCGCCGCTAGGCGTCGCGAAACCATTGAGGCTGTTCAGTAGCGTTTGGGCCTAGAGGGCTAGGCCGCTGGCCCAAACGCGTTTAGCGGACCCAGATCTGCCCAGCTGTATGAATCTGAGTGGCACCGAAGGCGGCGCCGGTGCCGACCCTCCAGTCTGACTCGACCAGCCCGCCAACAGTCTGGTTTAGATACGCACTGGCCCCGAAGCCAACCGTGTCGTTGAGGGTGTAGATGTTCGATTCGTTGTTTAGGGCCAAGCCGAAGCGGACGCGTGCACGGTAGTTGGACTGGTCATCATCAATGTTGATACCGGTGTCTTGGTAGTTAAGTGGGTTGCTGGATGGCTCGGACGTGTTCCGACCCCACATGGTTATCCACTCCAGTTTCTCGGAGGATGTCTCGGTGAAGAAGTAGCCTCTTCCCGTTTCGCGACTGCCAATGGGCGTGTTCGTGAACATCTGTAACAGTGTCTGTGTGCCGGGCAGGTCGTATGACTTGCACCCGTACACACCTGTGCTGAGGTTTTTCAAGCAGCCGCGAATCTCCAGCCCCTCGACCTCATTGAACGCCGGGAACTTGGCATCGGAGTTGGTCTCGGGGTCAAGACTGGTGGGGTTGAGAGTCGAAGTCGTGGTCCAGTGACTGGACAAGAACTTGAAGGTATCTCCGGAGTCGGAGCTGCGCAGAGCGAGTGTCCATCCACCATTTGCCATGTCGCAGTAGGCGTCGAACTGTGCGTTTGGACCGGTACCGTCTGGATCGATGCCGTACACGCCGTCTGCTGAGCCGTTGTCATCAGTCCAGATATCCAAGCAGCTCGTAGGCTGAAAACAGCCCTCCTCTGGGTACACAGTGGCGACGACTTCACCGGCTGGAACCGTGGCTCCGGCGCAGACCGTGGCGCCACGTTGCACAGTGGCCCCCGCTTCCACAGTGGCCATAGGAAGAATGGTGGCATTGGGCCGGACGAGGCCTTCGATGGTGGCGTCCATTCCGATGTTCACATTGCGTCCAACACGGGCGCTGCCAAGAATCATGGCCCCTTCGCCGATGATGGACTGCTTGCGAACGCGAGCACCCGACGCGACGATGGCGCGTTGTGAAATATCGCTTTCAGGGCCGACTACTCCGTCAACCTGGGCGCCGTCTTCGGGAGCAAGCGCATCTTCGATGCTGACCGAGCGTGCAATGACTGCGCCGGGTCCGACGTCGGCGTAGGTGCCGATGCGGGCCAAATTTCCAATGATTGCGTTGCTACCTAGGGTCACGTCATCGCCGATTTCGGCGGCATACCCAATCTGCGCGCCGATACCGGTGGTGAGTCGTTCACCGGCGTTGACCGAGCGCCCCACAACGGTGTCTGCTGCCAGGCTCGCATCGACCCCAATGCTTGCGGTTCGGCCAACAATGACGTTGTTTCCTACAGGAAGTGGGCTCTGCACATGATCGACGCGCCCCGCAAGAGTCGCGCGGTTGCTAATGGTGACGTTGGAGCCGAGAGCCAACTCGGCCCCCACGAAAGCGCCGTCGCCGACTTGGCTGGACGCGCCAACCGTAGTGGTTGCGTCAACGGATGCGGTCTCGGACACACACGCGCTGTTGCCCTCAAACGCATCATTACAGCCGTTGGCATTGAGGTCCTCCGCATGTGCAGAAGACGCAGAACCCGCGACGAACAGTATGAGCCATCGGTTCATGAAAACCCCCGGAAGATGGTACCACTTGAGTACCATTTGAGGCTTTTTTTTGAGAAGCGCTACCCGCTCTGCAGAGCGGGATGACCTGCCGACGCTTGGCTAGCTGCCGTCTGCGAGGCTGCGGTCGATAATCTCGGCGAACTTCTCGTAGGGGAGAGCGCCTGCGACCATCACGCCGTCCACGAAGAAGGTCGGCGTTGCTTGAACGCCCATGGACTCGGCCAGAGCCATGTCTTCGTCGATTTCAGCGTCGAACTTGCCGGATGCGAGGCACGTCTCGAATGCGCCCATGTCCATGTCCAGCGATGTGGCGTGGGTGCGGAAGTCGGCGTCTTGCAGCTGCTGCTGATTGTTGAGCAGCAGGTGGAACATCTCGGAGTACTTGTCTTGTTCGCCGGCGCAGTGAGCGGCGATGGCAGCAGGACGCGCACGGGCGTGAAAGCCGAGTGGGTAGTCCTTGAAGACGAGCTTCACCTTGCCGTCGTAGTCGGCCAAGATGCGGTCCACGGTCGGCAGAGCAGTCTGGCAGTAGTAGCACTCAAATTCGGCGAACTGAATGATGGTGATCGGTGCTTCGGGGTCGCCGAAGATGGGATCATGGGCGGCGATAGGCACGTCAATACGCGGCAGATCAGGTGCGGTGAGCGAGATGTCCACGGACTTGATTCCAGACAGCTCGGTGTACCAAACGCGGAAGCGCTCGCCTTGATTTTGTTGGACCAGCTGCTGCTCAATGAATGGACGCGCTTCTTCGATGGCAGCGCCACCCATGCGCTGAGCGTTCTGGGCATAGAAGGCTTCGACCTGCTCGGTCGTTGCTGGAGGTGTCTTGGCTTCGACCTCTAGGGCCAACATCTCTTCGACGGTGATGTCGCGGCTAGCAGCTTCGGCTTCGAGGATACGGTCGCGCACAATCCCGTCGAGTGCTTGGCTTTGCGTGTCGTACTTTTTCATGAGGTACTCGACTTCCATCGAGGTCAGACGCATGCCGACTTGCTCCATGAGCTCGCCATGAGTGACCTGACCACCATCCCAGGAAGCAACAACGGTGTCTGGAGATAGGGTCGTGGCGGTTGCTGGAGCGGCGGCGGGAGCCGGAGCAGGTGCGGTGGCGGTGTTTGCACCACAAGCGGTGAGCGCGAGAACGAGGGCGAGCGAGAGCTTATTCATGGATCCTCCGACGGAAGAGCACGCATAACCGGACCATTGCCGTGAGGGGAACCAACTGACCCCTGTGGACGCCAGCGGACCCAATCCAATGGAATCGATGGGTACAGCGGTGGCACGGATCCTGCTCTGCGGTAGTGTGCCCACGCTCGGAGCTGCCCTGTGAAATACGTCTTCTACGCCCTCATTGCGATTTCGTTTCTGTACGCCGCATTTCTTCAGGTCTTCCAAATGGGAGGACTCGAAGCGTCACATGCGTCAGCGGTTGCCGAGGCACTTGCGGCGGGGGCAGACGCTCCCATGTTCAAGACGCCGATGGACAACCTCACAGACGCGGCGTTGTCGGCGGCCAAAGCCTCTGTGACCTTGGCCATTAGTTTGGTTGGTGGCATGGCGTTGTTTTTGGGCGTGATGAAGGTGGCGGAAGATGGTGGGCTGTTGACCATCATCGCGAAGACTCTACGTCCTATTACCGTACTTCTGTTTCCAGATGTACCGCCGAACCACCCGGCGATGGGCGCGATTATCTTGAACATGAGTGCCAATGCGCTCGGTCTCGGAAATGCAGCAACGCCGTTCGGAATCCGAGCAATGCAGGAGCTGGACAAACTCAATCCGCACAAGGGGACCGCCAGCAACGCGATGGCGTTGTTCCTGGCCATCAACACCAGCGCTCTCGCACTTCTACCGACGGGTGTCATGGTCATTCGGCAGGAACTGGGTTCGGTCCAGCCTGGCGCTATCTTCGCGACCACCCTGATTGCGACGACGGTGTCTACGATTGCGGGCATTACGGCAGCGAAGGTTTACCAACGCATCTGGCCAAGTGCTCAGGCAACGCATGCGCAAGCAGTAGCCGCTGGCGAGGTTGATGAAGCCACTGAAGAACTCCAAACTGAGACGCGCACAACCCAAGACGATGC
>JBLHSN010000144.1:0-13911 GCA_047626195.1 Myxococcota bacterium | reverse complement strand
GCGTCAAAGTACAAAGCGACCGCCTCAGGATTCGTGCCATCAACGTCATCCCGAAGGCCATTGCAGTCGTCGTCCAGACCGTTGCAGCGCTCGGGTTGACCGGGAGCCACTAGCGGGTCCAAGTCGTCGCAGTCCCATGGGGCGTGGACACCATCGCCGTCTCTGTCCGCCCACGCACGGGTCTCAAAACCCGTCGCCCCGAGCTCCGGAGACGATGCCATAGCGAGAGAACCAGCCGCTGGAAACCAGGTGTTGCCCGAACAATCTCCGTCCGATGAGTACCCGGTGAGGCCTGGGTCCCCTTCCACATCACCACTCGCGGAGCCCGGTGGGCGGATGTCACCGCCATAGCCGTCATCGAGGCTCGGCCACCACAGGTTCTGCTCGCTGATCACAGTGGAAAAGCCTTCGCCGTAGATCTGCTCGGTGTTGAGCGTTCTGGTCCAGCTGACGATGCTGCGCCGGAGCGTAAAGTCAATCCCTTCGCTATATACGGCGTGACCTTCGGCCAGTGAAAAGTTGTCGACGAAGGTGTTTTGGTCGCCGTCAAACGCCGTGTCCGTGATCCAGAACGCTCCCCCATTCGCATTGGCGGTGTTCAACGCAAACACGCTTCCACGAACCGTTCCCACCTCATCCGTACTGTCCAGGTAGAAGGCCCCTCCGTGGCGCGTTGCTTTGTTCGAACAAAACAGCGAGTTCTCAATCAGGATCGACGTATGGACATCAACGCGTGTTGCCCCTCCGTCTGCCGCTTGGTTGCCCACAAAGATGCTGTCTGACACCGTCAAGACCTCTGTATGCGACGACCCAATTCCGCCACCGGTCGTGGCAGTATTGTTCAGCCAGAGGGTGCCATATACAGACAAAGCCGGACGGCTGGAGCCGTCAGAGTCCATGTACCAGGCTCCACCATCGCCTGAACTGTTACTGACAAACACGGCATCTGTGACCGTCGCATCTCCGCGGCCAACCTGCGTGACCGCCCCACCCTCCTCTTCCGATTGATTGCTCTCCCACCGGCCCCCTTGAATCGTCAGAAGGGATTGTTCAACGAAGACGGACCCGCCGCTCTCCGCCTCTCCGCCAATGTAGGAGTTGTACGCCAGCTCAGACAGAGTGTTCGGCGCCAACCAAATGTCCCCGCCATTGTCGGCTCGCCCATCGGAAAAACGGGAATCGGCGACAACTAAGTAGCCGCCGGCAAGGTGGATGCTGCCGCCATCACCGCGCAGGATTTGGCCATTGCCCGTGAAGACCGAACCCCGCACATTGATGTTCGACTCTCTGCCGTAAATGGCACTTCCACCCAAGTCCGTGAACAGCGAATAGTCAATGTCAATCGTGGACCACATCGAGTACACGCCCGGGGCCTCTCCGCTGGTTTCGATCGACTCAAATCGACTCGATGTCACCGTGACCGTGGAGGCAACTGCGTACAACGCCACGCCGTCCAAGGTGCTGTTGAACCGGCTGACCACAATGTCGTCCAGTTCCACAGTGGCAACGTCCACGAGCACCGCACGAGCTGCATCTGGAAGCGAGACTCCAACAATCTCTGTCAGCGAGCCGCCTGAGTTTGGGGCCAGCGTAAAGCCGATGACCTGCACATTTGCACCATCGGTGATGGTCACGACCGACTGGCCATCACCTTCCCAGTGGGTGGCCCCGGACCCACCAATCGACCGAATGCGGACGTCGTTCGTGATGATCACAGATTCTTGGTAGCTGCCCGCATGCACCAAGACGGTACCGCCAGAGCCCGCCTCCGCAATCCCCTGACCAATCGTTGTGATGTCGCAAGTCCCGCACACGTCTACGGTCGCTGCGGCCGCAACGGTAGGAACGAGGCCAATCATGAAGAAGAAATGCCGCACGCGCTAGCTCACCCAGTCCCATATGTGTGTACAGAGACAGTCGGACTAAAGCCCGCCAACTAAACATACAGTGGCATGGAGCCTACAAAGTCAGAATGCAAGGTCAAAGGATGAGAATACTGACATTTTTTTAAATGACTAATTTATCAGCCGAAAATTAGAGGATACAGGGGTGAGCGATGGGATTGATGCCGCCAACTGACGACGTTGTAACTGGTTACTACTAGGACGGTGACGGCCGAGCTGGGCACGCCAAAGCGTCGGGTTCGAGATTAAGCCCGATGCTCACCCCTGTAGATGCTGTTTCACGAGAACGTATTCCCAGACGGGTAGTCGCTTTCCCGGCGCCCGTAGACCATGCCGCCAGTCCCAGCATTACCCATTGGGGTAGTCGTGGGAAACGTGCATACTCTTGTCACCCATATCCTAGAAAACATGTTTTTAACCGCCCTAATCAACTCAACCATACCTACCAGTCCGTACGGGAATCACACGTTCATCACGCACTCGATTCGTCACACTCGCTAATTCTCGGCCGGCACTAGTGGTGGCAGTAAAAGGGTGGCCGATGTCGTTGATGGAAGAAACCGGCGCTAGGGAGCGTTCAGGGGCGTCGCCAACTGACGACGTTGTAACTTGTTACTACTCGGAAGTTGGCGGCGAAACTGGGCGTGCCAAAGCGTCGGGTTCGACATCCACGTGGAGGTCCACCCCTGTATGTCGCACACTAACCGCAGTAATAGGCGCTCACCTCGGTATCGTCCGACACACATGCAACCATCAAGTGCGTCAACCTCCAGCACCATCCACGCGCTATACTGTCGCGAACTGAGGTCTCTTATGCGCTGTCTACCCATCGCTCTTCTCTTCCTTACCGCCTGTGCAATCCGCTCCGACGGAGACCTAGACGGCGAACGCACCAGCGTTGACTTGCAAGAAGAAGACACGAACGCAGACGACGATGACGATGACGATGACGACGACGACGACGACGACGACGACGATGACGATGACGACGACGACGACGACGACGACGACGACGACGACGACGACGACGACGACGACGACGACGACGACGACGACGACGACGACGACGACGACGACGACGACGACGACGGCAACTCTGACCGCGACGAAGAGCTTGCCGACCAAGACAGCGACGACCTGTGGATTGCTCCAACCTTGGGAGCTGCCTCAGGACGCGACGAACTCACCATCGACAGCAGTGGCGACCCGTGGATTGTTACCGTCACTCACGCCTTTGGAATTGGCGGCGTTGTCCTCAATCGCGGCTCCGACTGGCCAGTGCTCGTCGAGTTCCGCTTCGAAGAGTTCCATGGGTTGGAAGGCTTCTACGCAACAGCATCTCCTGAAGACGAGGAGCCCACCATCATCGAAGGCTTCAACTTCGTCCAAGGGGAGGTCAACTACGAGACCGGTCCGGAAGGCAGCGGCTTCGTCATTGTAGAGACTCTTCACGTCGTTCTCGACGACGAAGTCATGCTCGACACGGTGGACAGCATCGATGTTCGCTGGGTTGACTTCTACCGGTAGCCGACTGCCAGAGTCGCTAAGGCAATATCCGCCAAAACCCACGACGAACCACCGAACGTCTTGGGTGGATGTACACGGCTCGGTACAGTTGTGCAGCTTGGCTGACAGCGAAGCGCTCAACCGACGCTTGCGACTGGGCTCCGAGCTCCTGTCGCAGCGCTTTAGACCCGAGCATTCGGTCCAGTTGTTCGGCGATAGCGGCGACGGATGTGTCCTGTGACATCAAGCCATTACGCCCGTGATGCACAATTTCTACCAGGCCACCCACTGGCGGAACCACACACGGTAGACCTGCAGCCAAGCCCTCAATCACAGACAGACCAAGGCCTTCAGAGCGGCTCGTGAGCAAAAACAAGTCACTGGCAATGAGCAGAGGTGCGACGTCCGTCACCATACCCACCAGATGCACACGGTCCGCCATCGCTGAGGCTGCCACCTGGTGACGAAGCGCGGGGAGTTCAGCCCCATCGCCGACCACCAACCAGTGCGCTTCCGGGTGTGCTGGCGCCACGGTCTTGAAGGCGTCGAACGCAATATCAACGCCTTTGACGTGCTCAATACGGGAGACCGTGACCGCTAAAATAGCATCCGGGCCCACGCCGAGGGTGTGACGGACCTCGCTGCGGTCGACCGGCTCTGCGAAAGCTGCAAGGTCCACCCCGCTATCGACAACGGCTGCAAACGACGAGAATCGCTCGGAGAAAGAGGCTGCAACGGCAATGCTGATGGCAACGAAGCGCACGCCAAGCGCTATGGCAGCGTCGTAGAAGCGCTCGGCGCCCACGGGGACTTCGACCTCCATCAATGCATGAAGAGTGTGAACGACAGGTACACCGAGCGATGTCGCGACGGGCAGACCGTAGGTCAGCGTGTAGCCGTGGGTGTGTACAACATCGGGGACGTGAGCGCGGACTACTTGCAGGAGCCGCACCATGGCGCCAACATCCCGATTACCCTTTTTGTGCAGGCAGACCAATTCGACACCAGCGCCGGTCATTGCGGCAGCAAAGTCAGGATCGGGCTCACCATTCAGCACAACCACAACAGCGGAATCGCCACTGCGGACCTGTTGGACAGACAAGTCCAATACAAAGCGTTGAATGCCGGCAACGCGAAGGCTACCGATGATGTGCAGGACTGTCAGACCCAAAGTCCCCCCGATGTTGCGGGTGTATCACGTGCCGCAAGTTACAGGGCCTCTGGCACAGGGGTGATCATGCGTTTGATTTATACAGGTTTGGCGGCAATTCTCCTTTCGGCTTGCCCGGGTTCAAGCGGCACACCCTCCGGCGAAGTCATAGACGAAGAAGACACCGAAGCCGGTACCAGCGTCGACACAGAGGCGGACACCGAAGCCAATACAGAAGTGGACACAGAGGCAGACACCGAAGCCGACACGGATGATGGCTCATTCGCATGCGGCGAGCTCACCTGTTCCGCAGATGAGTTCTGCAACGTCGGCTACGGCGGAGCGCAACCCCCTCCCGGCGAAACCAACATCAGCTACGCCTGCTCTGCAATTCCCACGGACTGCCTGAGCGACCTGACCTGCGACTGTCTGTTTGCAGAAGGGGCCTGCTACCAAGGTGCAGGAGACTGCCAAGAATCGTCCGGTCACCTTGAGTGCTCGGTCTACTACCCCTAGAGAGTCGTAGCTTGGGGGCTCTGAACCCGTATCCATCCTTCGAGGACGTCATGGCTCAATCCGCCGAACTCGGAGATATCTTCGAGACGGGGATGTCGGTCCAAGGTCGACCGCTATTCGGCGTGGATGTGGGGGGCGATGGCCCCCTAGTCACCGTCACCGCCGGGCTTCACGGTATCGAGTACATCGGCGTCCAGCTGGCCCTCGCCGTGCTTCGACGGGGCACCATTCCAGGTGCGCGCCTTGTGGTGTTCCCGGTCCTCAACCCCGACGGCTACGCGCGTACGATGGCAGATAGGGGCCAAGGGCGCGTTCGCGACATGCGCAAAAATGCACAGGGTGTGGACCTCAACCGCAACTTCCCCATGCCATGGAACGCACGCCCAAGCCGGCTACCATTCTCTGGAGGGGCCAGCCCGGATGGACCGACCTACCGCGGTTCCAGTCCACTCTCGGAACCCGAGAGTCAAGCGCTTGCACGCTGGATGACCGAGCATCGGCCTCATGCGTCCATCAACTGTCACAGCTTCATGGGTTCCCTCATCGCCGCGCGCGTCTGGCAACGTGAAGATTGGCGCGGCTACACCGCGTTGTGTCGAGCGTTCCGAGCCGGACAGGCCGGGCGAGCTGCTTACTTTCGCCTCGCTACTCCTCTCTTCGACGTCTTCACCGGCGAACTCGAAGACTGGCAGCACCATGCGCTTCAATGTTGGTCGGTCTGCGTCGAGTCGTTCACTCTGGGCGAGAGTTTCCGTCAACATCTATGGTCTCCCGCCCCGTTCTGGCGCTTCAACCCCCGCCACCCTGCCCCCATCGCTGAGCGCGACGCAGACGGTGTTCGCGCTGCACTCCTCGTAGCTTCCAAGCTCCCGCGGCCCCAACAGCGGTCCCGCGCACAGCTCACCCGCGACGTGTGGTAGTTCACACGACAGCGAGGCCTCGTACACAAGCCCAAAGGAGTCTGCATGCGCGTCCTTCAAGCCATTCAGAAAGCAGCGTTCAAAGTGATGCTGGCCGCACCATCGCACGTCAAGCGGCTGGCCGGTTCGCCTCCCGTGATTCGCGGTCAGAGTCCTGAGCCAGATTTGTGGTGGGCCATGAGCATCATTCACCGGAGTCAACGAACCGACCCGAAGCCCAAGCGTCTGCGTATCGAGTACGCCTTCGGCAGCACCATCCTCGATGCACCCGCCCCAGCAGACGTCCAGTGGCAAGACCGTGGCATTCAGCACCGCAACGAAGGCCAGCTCTCCATTCGCGTCTACACCCCGCCCACACCGGGGCCACACCCGGGGATTGTGTTCTTTCATGGTGGTGGATACGTCATTGGTAACTTGGAGAGCCACCACTCCCTCTGTGCACAACTCAGCAAAGACACCGGTGCTGTCGTGGTCGCCGTCGACTACCGCCTTGCCCCCGAGTTTCCCTTCCCCACGCCGTGGAATGACGCGGAAGACGCTTGGCGCGCGGTGACCGGCAACCCAGCGGCATTCGGTATCTCGGGTCCCATCGCTGTGGGCGGCGACAGTGCCGGAGCCAACCTCGCCATCTGGGTTGGACACCGGGCAGCGACCGCTCCCCATGTCATCTGGGCGCTTTATCCGCCAACCGATGCCGGTCAATCCTACCCGTCAAACATCGATTTCGGTGAGGGACTTCTTCTCACCAATCAGCGGAAATGCTGGTTCCGAGACCAGACCTACCCGAACTCAGAGGACCTGATCAGCCCCCAAGCTCAACCCGCCAAACACCCCTGTACACGGGCTGATGGGGTTGTCGTTCCGGAGATTGTCGCTGTCGCTGGCATGGACGTTCTACACGACGAAGGCGAACTCTACATCGCCCACCTCGAAGCCCAGAGCATTCCGGTCACCGCCGTTCGCGTTGCCAGCCAAGTCCATGGGTTTGCAAGCCTCCGGCGCTTTGCCAGCTGCCAGCGTGCCTGGGAAGCAACCATTGTCCCTCTTGTACATGCCTTGGAAGACCCGTCTTGAGTGTTTGGGTTCTGCTAGAGGGCGCCGGCCCCGTCGGTGATGTGAGCCTCATCGTCAGCGTTATCGCGACTGTCCTCAGCACGCTATTCGCGTTGACGCTCGCCTTTAGGCGGGTGGCACCCACCTTCGTCATCGGTCCGTTGGCCCTAGCCGCGATGGCTGGCAACGTGTACGCCGCATTTCGCGTTTGGGGGCTCCGCGAAACCCTGTTCGATGCATCCAGCGCCGACCGTGCGGAACAGCTCGCCATCGCAATGCGAGAGAGTCCAGCCTCCATGGAGGCGGGCGCCGTTGCTGCAGTCGGCGGCGGGCTGCTGGTACTCATCATCCTTGGTATCGTAGAGTTAACGACCAAAGAATCTGACGCTCACTGGACCGTGTGGCATGCCGCACCCACCGCCATTGGCGGCCTGGTCGGTGCCGGTGTGGCCACGGCCGCCGGACACTCTCTACTCGCTGGCCCCATCGCCGCCGTGGGTATCTTGGCCTCCGTGGCGTCGCTCCGCAGCACATCGCAAACAGAACGCCCCCGCACAGATGCGTGGAGAGCCGTAGCGACTCTCTGCACTGGCCTCGTTGGCATTGGCTGTGTTTCCGCCCTGTTCTGCGAAGAACTACTCATCATCTACGCAGGCGCTCAGTCTGGTGAACTAGTCTCTGCCGAGTCCACCCAAGACGCCCTTTCTGCACTGTCTTGGCGCACCGGTGCCCTTCCGGTCACACTGGTGTTTTTGGGTGCCATCGTCAGTTGGGCTCTCTCTCGGCCAAACCGGGCCGCTGTGCTAGGTATGGTGGCTGCAACGTCGTTTGTACTCGGGACAGGTGCAACCGCACTGACCGCCGCGGACGAGATGGTCCGCACTCTGACCGTCCTCAATGCCACTTTCGATGATGACGGCCTGCACATCATCGAGCGACGACTGGGTATCGACCTTCCGCGAGTTGCTGAAGGCGCGCCACACACCGCAAGACTCGACATCACCGTCGGCCGGCGTGGCGTGGCGGTCGCGGACATTCCTATTGTCACCATTCGAGACCGCCCGACCGGACGGAGCTTTCCCGATGCTCAGGTAAGAAGCGGAATCTTGCCATCGGTCACGGAACGCCTCGAAATCCTACTCGACGAAGCACAAGCCGCCCAGATTCACTCGGAGACCACGGGCCGAGTGACGTTGTGGGTCGATGAAGCCGAGTCTTGGGCGATGTGCAGCATGGTTATTGCCAGCATTCTAGCCACCCAACGGCTTGCGGTAGATGCGGCGGCTATCGTTCCAGGAGAGCACGTCACCGTGTTTCCTTTGGACCACATCCGAGTTCCCCCCACGGCCTACCTTCACGCCGACGGTCGCATCGAGCATCGAGTACCTGGAGATGCCCTGATACTCGAGATTGACCCCGCCACAAGGTTCGGCAGCGTCATCGCAGTACTCGACGACAACCCGGGTTCATACTTCATTTTGAACTAGTCTATATCCGAGGACACGACGGAGGCTCTGCCAACGCGTGGGGATGGCCTCACCAACAGTCTGTCGCGGAGCGGCAGACTGTCTGCTACTCCACGCCTTCGTGGCATTCAGCAGGGAATGGAAAGCCATTCCCTCCGTTGGAGAGGACTGTCTGCGAATCAGAAAACGTGAGGACTTTGCCCCAGCTGAACGGTGGGGACTTGCTCCGAGCCTTGACAGGCTCATCTCGGCTCACATACCGGTTCCTGGCCGGGCCACTGGTGCTATCGGAAACCCTGGTAGTAGGTTCTCCGGCCAGCATCCGTGTTTTCAAAGAAATGGACCCAAGCCAGAAGCGACGCTCGATTGGACCCTGGCCATCCACGGTCGCCGTCAGCGTCGCAGCCATTGAACGTAAGGCGTAAGAAACCGTGTTCCAGGGCCATCCAAGCTCGGCGCGGCCGCGGTCCAGGCCTCTACGAGTCTTGCTCGCTCCGCTTCTGAAAAGCACTGGCGAACACCTTGAGCGCCATTCCCATCTTACCCTCGAGCTGGCTTCGCATCGGTTCGGCGTCATCTGGTCACCCATCTCGTAGGCCAGAGCCCGGCCCTCGCGGTCGAAGCCAGCCAATTCCTGGCGAACGGTGTCGTTGACGCGCACCACGCCCTGGGCGAGCGAGCCTTCCAGGGTAGAACTATCGATTCCGGGGGCTCAGTCTCCGAAGCCTTCGCCAAATAGTTTCCAGGCCGCAGCTGCGGAGGTGTCGACAGAAGAGAGGATTGCCACCTCGGAGCCCGGATTCTCCAAGTCGGTCAGGGTCTAGAGTGTGTGGCGCCAGTGTGCGATTTCCGTCCCGAAGTGATGCAGACGGGTCTCCCCAGGAAGTGGTTGCGACGGATGGAGACGACCGCGGGGCTGAATGTCCGTGTCATGCATCTTCGAGCCGAGGTTGATGTGAGCGTTGTTCGCCCTTGAAGAGAGCTGAAGCCATGCGGCCGAGCGGAAAATTCGAGGGGCCCCAACTTGACGAGGCGTGCACGCTGATGCCGAAAGAGTGCGACTAGGACCACGTACGGATGCCTCGCTCCAGACAGCTCACGACTTGCTTGCACATCTACATAACAGTCGTTACATTATCACGAAACGATCGTTACATTAGCTTCACCACTCGGCCCCGGGATTCACCATGCAATTCACCACTCGAACCCTCATCGACGCATCGGCAGACAAAGTCTGGACCGTGTTTGCGCATGACTTCGACAACGCGCACAAGTGGATGGCGTCGGTGCCGCACTCGTCCGCCAAGGCCAACGGCCAATTGTTTGACGGCGCTCAATCCGCCGGTCGGGTCTGCAATCTAGACGGCAAGCCGAACAGCATGCAGGCCTCAGAGCAATTCCTGGCGTACGATGACGTGAACAAGACCGCTACCATTCGAGTCGACTTCGTCAACACGCCCATCGTGTTTCCAGTCGACCACAACACCGTTGATGTCTCCATAGCCGACACCGGCAGTGGGAAATCAGAGCTCACCTGGGTCTTCCATTCCAAGCTCAAGCCCTGGGCATTTTTGATGTGGCCAATGATCCGACTCGGCTTTGGATTTTTCATCAAGCAGATTATCGAAGAGTTGAAATTCTACGTTGAAAATGACGCCCCCCACCCGCGAAAGGTGAAGGCGCTTGGTAAAGCGAGACTCCACATAGATGCCTGACAATCCGAACATATCCACCCGTGAACGCCTACTGATGTCTGGCGCGCTCCTGTTTGCAGAGAAAGGTTTCAAAGGTGGCTCTGTCCGCGAGATTTGTGAGCATGCAGGCACGAGCATGAACATGATTCACCACTACTTCGGCAGCAAAGCCGGTCTGATGGATGCCATAGTAGAGCAGTTCAGCTCTCGGGTATTTGAAGTCCCGATGCGACTGCTCGACCCGCCCGCAAAGTCGCAAGATGACTTTCGTTCGCGCATTGAAATGGTGTTCGAGGCAACGCTCGACGCCTACATCGAGCAGAGATTGGTGTTGATGGTCGTGGTGCGCGAACAAGCCGACCCACCGGCACTCATCCAGTACATGAACCACTTCACCGCCTTCCTCGAACAGGCCAAGCAGAAGGGGTTCGTAAGGAACGAGCTCGACGTCGAGATGGTCACCGGAGTGATGCTCGACCGAATCTCAAATCAAGTGCAGTTCGCCCCATGGGTCAAGCGCAACTACGGCACCGACCTGTCGGACCCGGAGTACAAAAAACGCTGGTGCGCATCGAATCTTGATCTGTTTCTGAACGGAATGCTTGGGTAATCAACGAGGCTGCGAGCGGTTAGGCCCCGGGTACACACAGACGAAGTCACCGTTCATCCCATGTATTTATCGGGGACCATGAGGGCATGTACCAAGCCGAAGAGTTTGATTCGGCAGAGGCCATCGCAACGGCCCTCGCCTACAGGCACGGATCGACGGAGGCGGCACCGTCCGAACTGGCGACGCGTTGTCGTTGGTCTCGTTCCGACTCTCACACCGGCTGGCTCCGTGCATCGAAATCGCCACAGATTGACGCTGTCAACTGTGGGGAGTTTGCCCGAGCTGAACGGTGGGGAGTTTGCCCGAGCCTTGACGGGCGGCCCGGATCTAGGAAGGAGCGGTCAGGGATTCCGCTTTTCACCGGATGGGAGCGGTTCCGAGTCCGCGCTTACAGGGTCCCCCACCAATCCTCCCCAGCTCACCCGACGTACTTGGCCCGCCATCGTCGCACCTCGCGTGGCAAGAACCGTGTATAGCGAAGCCAAACCCGGATTGCGCCGATTTTGGGCCGCAGGCTCAATGGTGCCATCATCAACAAGGGACCCGTCATCCCGGTCTAGCTCCGCCCAGCGCGCGGGAGCCGGCATAGGGTGAGTTCCAGGGAGTTCATCGATAGAATGATGAGTACAAGGCCCTGGAAACGGCTCTGGAAACCACAATTCGGGTTGAGACATCGGCACACGCGGCTAACAAAACTACTGGGTACAGAAACCACATCACGCCTCCCGTCATACACTGCACAACGAGCTGGTCCCCTAGATATCTGGGACTCACAGGAGAGCACATGTCCCTCATCGACCGCCTCACCGGATTTTTTAGTCGCACGGCCGAAGATACATGGGGCGAATCACCAGAAGACGTCTGCGTCAACTGTTGGGGACACCAAGAGTACGACCAGAAGTACCGTGAACTGCGCCATGACCGGCAGATAGACGTCAAAAATGGCGAAGAGAACCGCGCGTTTATTCGGGCATTTGCCGTTAAATATGTGGATGGCATTCAGCTAAAGCGGACACCAGATGGCAAGCGTTGCGACGCCTGCGGATACGGCGCCTAGACGTCTCGCAACGGGTGCTGGACCGCCACGAACCAGTAATCTCCAACCAATTGCAGCGCTTCGATTAGCTGGGGTAGGCCCTCCGGCTTCGTAATGTAGCCGTTTGCGTGGTGGCCATAGGCATCAGCGATGTCCTGCTTGCGGACCGAGCTGGTCAGCACAACAACAGGCACATGACGCAGATTTTCGTCGCTCTTGACCACTCTGAGAACCTCGAGGCCATTGACGCGAGGCAGATTGATGTCGAGCAGTACCAGGTCAGGAAGTAACCGCCCGGCGTACTCCCCCTCTCCACGCAGGAACTGAAGCGCTTTCTCTCCATCGTCCACCACGTGCAATCGGCCACTGACGCGGCACTTTTCAAAGGCAATCCGCGTCAGAATAACGTCACCTGGATTGTCCTCTACTAACAAAATGTTTCGCTGTTCAGCCGTCATCTAAGCCGACTTCTTGCTGGGTAGCACAACGGTCATGATTGCTCCATGAGGGTGATTCACCCCCACTTGTATTCGGCCATTATGTCGGTCTGCGATGCGTTTGCAAAGGGCGAGGCCCAATCCCGTACCTGGATAATTCGACCGAGAATGAAGCCGCTGGAACATGCGAAACACGACTTCCCGATACTCATCGGGAATCCCGATGCCGTTGTCGGCAACCGTTATGTGCGTTTCCTCGCCACGAACAAACGACTCAAAACGAACGATAGGCCTGCGCTCTTCGGAATGGAACTTCAACGCGTTCGTCAACAAGTTCATGAACAATCGCTTTAGTTGAGAACGGTCACCGCGGACGGAGTGGACCGTGTTCAAGGAGACACGAGCATGACACTCTCGAACCGTGAGTTGGATATCGCTCACCACCTCTTCCAGTAGGCTCGTCAGCGGAATCGACTCCACTACCAATTCGCGGTTCTGTTCGCGAGAGACAGTCAGCAGATCCCGCACCATCCGGTCCATTCTCGTCGAGCCATCGACTACAAATTTCATGTACTCGGTCGACTCTGCATCCAGCGTACCCGCCAACCGGCCCTGGAGCAGCTGAACGAATCCAGTCACCATTCGCAGCGGCTCCCGTAGGTCATGTGACGCCACGAAGGCAAACTCTTCCAACTCTTGCTGAACGCGAACCATCCGAGTGATGTCGTGAAAGGCAAGAACGGCGGAGTACTGACTCCAGGGCGGCAGTGGAACTGTCGAGGCGACGACCCACATGGGGCGCGTCTGGTCGGACCTTCGCAATACCAACGGCCGTCGCTTTCTGGTTTCTCCGAGCAGAGCCGCCGACAATGGCCACTCTTCCTGGATGATCGGTTCACCAGCCACCTGCTCGAAGTGAATGGAGGGCCCGTCGCCTTGGTCATCCCAAGACGATGGCCAACCACCGAGCATCGCACGCGCCGCACCATTGACCACCTGAAATTGTCCGGCCGCATCCGCAACAACAATACCCACATCCGCTACGTCTAGAATTCTCTCCAATTCTGCCTGTCGAGCCGCAAGCTTGGCATTCGCAACCTCAAGTCGCTCTTGTGTTTGGATGAGTTGGGTCACATCGTGGAAGGTGATCAACACACCCCCCATTCCGCGAGTGGGCAACGGCCACGGTCGCGCCTCAATAGTCAGCCGCAGATCCAATTCAGCGACGACAACAGCTTCCAGTTGGCGAATGGGTTCACCATCGCGCAATCCAGCCAACTCTAGCAGTGACGGGATGAGCGAACCGAGCCCCTTCGACAGTGACCCTTCGATCTGGTAGCCGACAAACAAGGCGTCGGCCGCCTGACTGGCTGCCACCACGCGACTCGCACGGTCCACCACAATGACCGGTAACGGCATTCCCATCACCAGCTGCCGCAGCATCGACATGGACGTCTTTCGGTCTTCGCGCGCAGCCTCCGGAACGTCGGCAACTCTCGTCTGCGACGTAGGCCGCGACGTCCCGATGGTGCCGACTATCACCCCGTCCGAATCTCTGAAAGGCACCTTAATCGTCTCGAAGTAGCCTACGCTACCATCATGCCTAGTGATCGGTTCTA
>JBLHSN010000143.1:0-13924 GCA_047626195.1 Myxococcota bacterium | reverse complement strand
ACGACGCCCGCAAACACGGGCATGACCTCGCCGAAGCCTTCGCTTACTCAGACAGCTACTCGGACGTCCCGATGCTCTCCATCGTCGGACACCCTTACTGCGTACATCCCGACCGCAAGCTGGCCCGCCTCGCGCGCGCCTACTCGTGGCCCATTCTCGACCTGCGAGCCTAGACCATGGCCCATCCCTGCGTTGTTACTCTCGACCACACCAGCCGTCCCCGTGTGCTGTTTAGCGGCGACCAGCTCGTCGAAGTGGACCTGCCCGCAGGCACCCGAGTGGTGTACCCGAAGCCCCCAATGGCCGGTCTGCGCGACCCGGACGCCGCCATTCGCTACGCGGTCAACCACCCGCTCGGCAGTAAGCCGCTGTACGCAAAGCTTCGCCCAGGAATGTCAGTGACAGTAGCCATCGACGACCTGTCGATGCCTCTGCCGCAGATGCGCAAACCAGACGTCCGTCAGCGCATGTGCGAGGTCCTCCTCGACCTGTTTGACGACTATGGCGTCACCGACGTCCACTGGATTATTGCTACCGCCTTCCACCGTCCCATGACCGAGGCGGAAGTCAAGCGCATGGTCGGCGACCGCGTCCACGGCCGGTTCTGGCCGAACCAACTCTACAACCACGACGCTGAAAAGCCGGATGGTCTGGTCCTCCTCGGAGAGACGGCGTCTGGCATGCCCGTCGAGCTGAACCGCCGTGCAGCCGAGAGCGACCTGCTGGTCTACGTCAACCTGACCTTTGTGCCGATGAATGGCGGCCACAAGTCGGTCGGCACCGGTCTGGCAGGCTACCGGACCCTCAAGGCGCACCACAACCCGAGCACTATCCGGGCTACCAAGTCGTACATGCAGCCGGAGACCAGCACTCTGTCGAAAAAGATGGAGGAGATCGGCAAGTTCATCGATGACAAGCTCGACGTCTTCCACATTGAATCGACGCTGAACAACCGCATGTTCGACAGTGCTCTCGAGTTCCTCGGCAAGAACGAAGACGACCTGACAGGGACCGAACGCGCAGCAATGAAGGCCCTGGTCAAGACGCTAGAATGGACGCCACAGCCCCTTCGCCAGGCCATCTTCGAGAAGGTTCCAGCACCGTACGAAGTGACCGGTGTGTGGGCCGGCGAGTGCGAAGAAGTGCACGAGCAAGCCCTAAAAAAGGTCCACCAGCAGCTCGTGGTCCCTATCGAAGGCCAAGCGGACATCGCGGTGTTCCCAGTGCCGTACATCAGCCCGTACAATGTTGGGGCCTACCTCAACCCGCTTCTCCTCTCTGTGCAGATTGAGGGCTACCTCTTCAACCTGTCTCGCGGGGCACCGGTGGTGAAGAAGGGCGGCACGGTCATCGCTCTACACCCGGCCTCGGACAAGTTCGATCGAGACCAACACGCGCCCTATGTCGAGTTCTTCCACGAACTATTGCCGCAGACGCGCGACGCCATGGAGCTTCACAAGAAGCACGAAAAACGCTTCTCGCAGAACGCTGGCTACATCCAAATGTACCGCACCGGAAAGGGCTACCACCCCGTTCACCCCTTCTATATGTGGTACTGGGGCGAGAACGGGCGGCAGCACATTGGCCGCGTCATCATTGTCGGCGCCGACAACGAGTACGTTCCCAAGGTCCTTGGCTATGAAACCGCCAAGACCATGGATGAGGCCCTTCGTATGGCCCGTGAAACCGCACCCGAAGACCCGTCCATTACCTGCATGCACATGTGTCCATTGGTGATGGCAGAGGTCACGCCGGAGCCTGTCTCTGCGGAGGCCAAGTGAGCACACTCTCGGTCACCGATACCCTAGCCGGAAAGCGCCTCGTCGCGTTTGGCGGAACGGGTTTTCTCGGAAAGGTATGGCTGGCCATGGTGCTCACGCACTTTCCAGGCCTTGCTCACGTCCACATGGTTGTTCGTCAGCGTACAAACGCCGGCGGTGACGTCATCCTAGACTCTGAGACCCGGTTCTGGTCGCAGATTGCAACCAGCCCCTGTTTCGACCCACTGCGGGCACAACATGGCGATGCCTTTGACGCATTCCTACGCAGCAAGGTCACTCCGATTCCCGGGGATGTTGAGCAGCAGTTCGGAGGTGTTCCACCAGCCGTTCGCGATGCGATTCGTGGGTCTGTAGACGCCTTGGTCAATGTGGCTGGGCTCGTCGACTTCAATCCGCCGCTCGACTACGCGCTGCGTGCCAACGCGTTCGGTATGCAGAATCTGGTCGCACTCGCCGAAGACCTCGGGCACATTGCGTTCCTGCACACGTCTACCTGCTACGTAGCCGGTGGACGAACGGGCGAAGTTGCAGAAGTGGACCCGCGCGAGTTTCCCTTTCCACGTGCCGATGAGCTCGACCGCTCGCTGTGGTCGGCCGAGCGTGAGATTGCTGAGTGCGTGGACCTGGTCGAACACGTTCGTCACCGCACCAACGACGCCTTCCGCCAAGCCGACTTCTTAGACGCCGCAAAAGCCAACCTCACCAAGCGCGGCGAGCCCACTCGTGGGTCCGCTCTAGACGCCGAGGTCAAGCGTGTCCGCGGCAAGTACGAGAAGAACCGCCTGTCGGAAGTCGGCATGGAACGGGCGGTTTTCTGGGGTTGGCACAACACCTACACCTACACCAAGTCCATCGGTGAACAGGTGTTGGCTGGCAGTGGACTGCCGTTTACTCTGGTTCGCCCAGCGGTCATCGAGTCCGCGGTGGCATTCCCGCGTGCAGGCTGGAACGAGGGCATCAACACCACAGGTCCGGTCATCTATTTGGGCCTCAACACGCCCGGTCGCTTCCCTACCAGTGAAACCTCGACCCTAGACATCATCCCCGTGGACCACGTTGCCGCCGGCATGATTGCGGCTCTCGCCGAGCTTCTCGATGGGTCGCACAAAGTCGTCTACCAGCTCGGCAGTAGTGACATCAACCCGCTCCTGGTGACCCGCTTCATCGAGATTGTGGCGATGTACAAGCGCAAGCAGCTGCGCAAACAAGGTGCGAGCCCGTTCGACCGGGTCATGGCCCGGATGGAACCTACGCAAATGACAGCGGATACCTACATCCACCGCGGTCCCAAGCGCGTCAGCGAGCTTGCCTCACAGGCCAGCGGATGGCTGTCGAAGCTCCGCAAGACTCCACTGGCTCCCATCATCCGTCCGGCCATCAAGGGCCTCGACACCGCGTCCAAGGCGCTGTCACTCAAGGCGTTTATCCTCGACCAGTTCTTGCCGTTCATGGCCACGCACACCTACCGATTCTCTACGGCAAATGTCCAGTCTGCTCTGGCCCGCTTTAGCGACCATGAACAGGAGCTACTGGCCTACCGCCCACAAGACATCGATTGGCGTCACTACCTGCAGCAGGTCCATGTTCCAGGTCTCGAAGAGAATTGCTTCCCGCTGATCGAAGCCAAGATGAAGCGTGAAAAGCAACCCCTCGCATCGTACGACACGCTGACCGACTTGCTCGACGAAATTGCCGAGCGCTTCGATCGGATGCCTGCCTTGATGCGCACCGAAGAAGATGGCCTGTCGCGGGTGTCCTTTGCCGATCTGCGCGCACGGGCGCTCGCGGTTGCGAAGCGCCTCGCCAATGCTGGTGTGACACCGGGAGACCGGGTCATCTTGAGCGGTCGCAATCGGCCCGAGTGGCCTATCGCTTGGTTCGGAGTCATCTGTGCCGGTGCCGTAGTCGTGCCAGTCGACCCCGACATGCCAGCCGCTGATATCGCTCGTATCGCCGATAAATCGGGAGCACGTCACGCCATCGTCGATGACGTCGCTAGCCCCAGCTATGCCAAGACGGATGTGCGCGTACACGACCTCATCCACACCGGTGCTGTGGGACCACAGGCCACCGCACACCGTGCCACTGCGACCGACCTTGCCGCCGTGCTGTTCACCAGCGGCACGACTGGCGATCCCAAGGGTGTCATGCTCACCCACGGCAACTTCACTGCCATTCTGGGCTCCATCGGCGCGCTCTTCCCCCTACGGCCCACAGACCGAGTCCTGTCGGTCCTGCCGCTACATCACACCTTCGAGTTCTCGTGCGGTCTGCTGCTTCCGCTGTCTCGTGGCTCACGCATCCTGTACTTGGACACCCTCGACGCCGACCGTCTGGCCTACGGCCTCGAAGCTGGCCGAATCACCGCAATGGTTGGCGTTCCAGCCCTGTGGCAGCTCCTCGAACGCCGCATTCGCGGACAAGTTCGTGACCGTGGTCGTCTGGTTGAACTGGGATTCGACGCCTTGCTTGGCGTAAACCGTGCCGTTGGCAAGTCCGTTGGTCTCGACTTTGGTCAGCTCGCATTCGGGTCTGTGCATCGCCGTCTCGGTGGCCATATTCGCCTGTTGATCAGCGGTGGAGCTGCGCTCCCGAAGGACACCCACGCATTGTTCCAAGGGCTCGGCTTCTCCCTCGCCGAAGGCTACGGTCTCACCGAAGCGGCGCCGGTACTCGCAGTGGCCAAGGGGGGGCCAGGCTCACGTCCCGGAAGCGTTGGCAAATCCATTCCAGGCGTCACCTTACGCATCGCAAACCCTGATGAACACGGGATTGGCGAGGTCCAGGCCCGTGGCAAAAACGTCATGGCTGGCTACTTTGAAAATGAGGCTGCGACCGAAGCTGCCCTCGATGGTGATTGGCTACGTACCGGAGACCTCGGACGGCTCGACCACAAGGGGCGCCTCACCTTGGTGGGCCGGGCCAAAGACGTCGTCGTCAGCGCCAGCGGTGAAAACATCTACTTAGACGATGTCGAAGAGCGAATGGGTCTGCCGCACGCCATCGAAGAGCTAGCCCTTGTTGGCCTGAACGACCCACGAGGTGGCGAACGCCTTGGACTGCTGGCTGTTCCAAAGGACTCAGACCACGCCGGGCATCGCGCCGCACGCGCTGCTCTTGCGGACCGCATCAGCAGTTTAGCTGTTGTCCAGCGTCCAACCGTCGTCCACTTGGTAGACGCCCCCCTTCCGCGCACCTCCACCCGCAAGGTCCAACGGGCCAAGGTACGCGAAGTCTTAGAGACGCTTGTAGCCGCTACTGGCGAGAACACCGAGCGCGTTGCCGACGGCGTCGTTCCCCGCGCCGTTGCAGCGATTGCTGGGGTCAGCGAGTCCACGCTCAACAGCTCGACCTCGCTGTCTGCTGACCTCGGCTTTGACTCACTCATGTGGGTTGAGTTGGCCGCCGCGCTAGACGCCGCGACCGACCAAAAGCCAGACACCTCTGACCTCATGGCGTGCGAGACACTGGGCGATATCGTCCGACTCGTCGAAGCCCCCATCGCCTTCATCGATGTGGTTGAACAGGAGCCCGACGAGCCCGTCAACATCCCGGCCCCACTGCGCGAGCCCATCAAGAACGCTTTGGCCTCGGCCCAACGTCGACTGTACTCGCAAGCCCTGACCACACGGGTCACCGGCCGCGCCTTCATCCCGCAGAACCGCAACGTCATTGTGGTGAGTAACCACACCTCCCACTTGGACATGGGCCTCGTCAAATACGCACTTGGGCCCTATGGTGAACGCATTGTCGGCCTAGCCGCACAGGACTATTTCTTTCAAGGCAATAAGTGGTGGGTCGCCTACTTTGAGCAGCTGACCAACCTCGCGCCACTCGACCGCGAGAGCGGATTCCGCGCCAGCTTGGACCAAGCCCGAGCCATTGTAGACGACGGGCACATCGTACTGCTCTTCCCCGAAGGCACCCGTCGCACAGACGGCACTCTCGGCGACTTCAAGCCGCTCGTCGGAAAGCTCGCTCTCGAAGCCGAAGTCGACATCCTGCCAATCTGGCTCGAAGGCACCCACAACGTACTGCCCAAGGGCTCCTTCTTTCCGCGTGGGCGCAACGTTGAGGTTCGCATTGGCCCGCCGATTCCGATCAGACGGCTGAAAAAGGCTCTGGCAGACCAACGTCCGGCAGACGCCGCTCGCACCGTCACTAGTCTTGCTCAACGGGCGGTCAGCGCACTCCGCGACGGACGGGTCTTCGACCCCGAGACCAACGACCTGCTCGCTCCACCGAAGGTCGAAGGCCCACGCGACATCCAAGCGGCGTTCGACAGTCTTCGCGAGCGGCTCGCGTCCGACCGCGTTCAGCGGCCGATGTCGTGGTATTTCAGCTTGGGTGACGCCACCGGGCCACGGTTTACCGTCACCGTAGACGCCGATGGCTGTGATGTTCGCTCCGGACGCCCGACAGGCGGCAGTGCGGACTGCGTGGTCAAGACGTCCGCCGAAGTCATGCGACGAATCATTGACGATGCCTGGCTTCCCGGTCCTCCCGAATTTATCTCCGGCGCCATCAAGACCAACGAGATTCCATTGGTCATTGAGTTTGCGCGGGTCTTCGACCTCTCTCCCGAGCTGGCCAACTAGATGCGCGTTGCGGTCACCGGGGCCACAGGCTTTCTCGGCACCCATCTGCTGACCGTCTTGGCAGACCACGAGGTCGTGCCGTTGAGCAGACGCCCAAACGCGGCGGGTGTCTCGGCGGACGTCACCGATGCTGATGCCCTACGCGGAGTCTTTGACGGCTGCGATGCCGTCATTCACGCGGCGGGTCGCGTCGATCACAGCGAAGAGGGCGCAGCATTGACCTGGGCCGTTCACGTCGATGGTACCCAAAACGTGATTGCCGAGTGCCGGCGAGCGGGTGTGCCTAGACTGGTCCACGTCAGCAGCAGCGGAACGGTCGCGGTCACCGCCACACCCAAGTCGGTGAGTGAGGATTCGTCAGCGCCAACCCACATCATCTCTGGCTGGCCGTACTACCGCTCCAAGCTGCATGCCGAACAACTGGCCCTCGCAGCGAATGATGACCAGCTCGCCGTGGTGTCGGTGAACCCCTCCTTGTTGCTCGGTCCGGGCGACCCAGACGGCGGAGCAACGGATACGGTTCGCCGCTTTCTGCGTGGCCAAGTTCCATTTTCACCGACCGGAGGCCTGTCCTTCGCCGACGTGCGCGATGTGGCAAAGACCACCGCGCGTCTGTTGACCGAAGGTGAGCCTGGCGAGCGGTATCTGCTCGGTGCTGCAAACTGGTCCTTCACAGACTTTTATGGCCGACTGGCACGACTCACCGGTAAGCGCGCCCCACTCCCGACTCCCGCCGTGGCGAATCGCATCTTGTCCTGGCTACCCAACCTCGGAAAAGGTGGCTTTACGCCCCGCCTCCCGCTGACACGCATGGACGTGGAGCTCACCCGATACTGGTGGTGGCTCGATGACCACAAAGCCACACACAGCCTGGATTGGTCTCCGCGCGACCCCCTGACGACACTGTCCGATACGGTGTTCGACCTGCGCCAGCGCGGGCTCGCGTAGACCCGAATAAAATACATTCTTTTGATGTAACTGTGCCCCTCCGGCGTCGTACGCTGATGCATGCGTCATTTTCCTAGCTTGTTCGTCATGGCTGCTCTCGGCGCCCCCATGCTGGCCTCCGCAGGTCCGTGGGTCAGGGACCTCGGCCACGGCTTTGCCAAGGTGGGCACCACCCGATTTATATCCAACAACGGTTTCGTTGACGGTGAGTCGACAGGCCTGGCCTACCGTTCTCAGTCACTCGACACGTACTTTGAAGTCGGTCTCGGACGCGGAATTCAAGTTGTCGGCTCCCTGCCCTTCGTTGCCGCAACCAACAAGGCCTCTGGCGACGTCGCGTGGAACTACGCATGGACGGGCGACCTTCGCTTCGAGATCGATGGCCGCCTGCATCCGAGCAAACCCATTGCTTGGGGTGTCGAATTCCGAGTCCCCACTTACCGCGACCCTGCTGACTTTACCGAAGCTAAGGGTATGACTTCGGAACTACTCGCTGCCGCATCGCGCAACTTCCCACAGTTGGGTGACACCAACCTCGACATCACCGTCAAGATCATGGGCGGAGTGTCGTTCAAGCGCGGCTGGTTTACCGCTGAAGCGGGTCCACGATTCCGAACCGAAGAGTTTAAGAGCGGCGCTTACGCCTCAGCCGGACTGGGCATGTGGGTCGTTCCCGACACCCTGGGCGTGAACCTGTACACCAACGGCAACATCAACATCATCGGTGGGGACCCAGAGATCGGTAGCCGTGAACTTGCCTACGTCCAAGCCGCAGTGTTCGGCACCGGCTTGGATGCTCTTCCCGGCGCCGGTGTCCAAGTTGCTGCTGGCCTCATTCCCGTCGCTCGAAACTCAGCACGTGGGTACGACCTCTCCGCTTCCGCCTTCCTGACCTGGTGACATCATGCTCGTAAAGATCCGTAAGCCATGGGACCTTCCCGACAATCAAGTGACGGACGAATCCGCTTACTGGAACCGTCGCAATGTGCTGAAATCATTGGGTCTCACCGGTACCGCCAGCCTCATCGGCGGCTGTGGTCTAGGCGTCAGTGGTGACCCCTTCGGCACGCTGGATGACTTCGACAATCCCTACGCTGACCGCTTCCCGTACCCGCGCAACGAAGACTTCCAGGTCCCCGAGCGTCCGCTGACCGACCCCATCGACGCCACGACCTACAACAACTTCTACGAGTTCACCCGGTCGAAAGACTCCGTGCACCTGCTTGTCGGAAACTTCCAGATCGCCCCGTGGCAGATCGAATTTGCAGGCCTGTGCAACAACCCTGGCGTCATCAATCTCGAAGACCTGCTCGACCAGATGGACGACATCACCGAGCAGCGAATCTACCGCTTCCGCTGCGTGGAACGCTGGGCCATGACCGTCCCATGGACCGGCTTCCCACTCGCTGCCCTTATCGCCATGGCCGACCCGATGGCCGGCGCCAACTTCGTCCAGATGGTCAGCGAGAACCGCCCGGAAGAGATGCCCAACGTCGACGCCGACGCGAATCTTCCATGGCCGTACTTTGAAGGCCTGACGATGGAAGAAGCGACCAATCCACTGGCCATGATGGTCACCGGTATCTACGGCCAGGCACTACCGCGTCAGAATGGTGCACCACTGCGGCTCATTGTCCCGTGGAAGTACGGCTACAAAAGTATCAAGTCCGTCATTCGCATTGTATTCACCGAAGATCAGCCACCAACCTTCTGGAACAGTATTTCACCGTCGGAGTATTCGTTCCTAAGCAATGTGGACCCCGAGACCCCGCATCCTCGCTGGAGTCAGGCCGAGGAGTGGTTGATTCCTGGCCGTGAGCCCATTCCCACCATGAAGTACAACGGATACGGCGAGTTCGTTGCAGACTTATACGAGTAGTGGCGACCCGAGGATGGCTCGGGTACAACCGGCGGATGAAGACTCTCACCCCACTTCTCATCCTCGCTCTGTTCTCCGCCTGCAACAAGGACGGCCGCGAGCTGCCAGACGCAGACGGCGACGGCATCCCAGATGACGAAGACTCGGACTTCGACACAACGTTGGACGGCGGAACCGATGACATTGACGACGATACCGTCGATGTGACCGGTCCAGCTGGGTTTGTCGGAAGTCCCTGTCTATCGGTATCGGACTGCGACTACGAAGGAGCCGTCTGCCTCGCGGAAGATGATGGCTTCCCCGGCGGCATGTGCTCGCTCCCCTGTGAGAGAACCTGTCCAGACGCGAGCGGCTTCCCAACCACCTTCTGCGTGGGTGATGCGGATCTCCCCGAGTCGCCGCTGTCTGCCGGAAGCTGTACATCGCGGTGTGACTTCGGCACCTACCCAGAGGATGCCTGTCGCGACGGCTACGGCTGCGTGGTGACCGGTCGCTACAACGAGCCGAATACCGAACGGTTCGCGTGCCTACCCAATGCCGCCTCTGACTTGTCTCAAGCCATCTTGGACTTGGCGGCCCGCGACGTTCCCTTCGAGCCCACTCTTCGCCAAGATGAGAGTCCGAGCTCGCATCCCAGCTTGAACTGCCACATCGAAGACCCCGTGACGCTGAACCCGCCCATCCACGGCGTGGACGTACGATACTTTGATGGTACCGCAACTCCGAATATCTTGATGTCAGCGGAATCCGCTCACGCCTTGGTCGATCTCATCGACGACGTCGAGCCCGACGGCGTGGACACCGTCCTGCACATTGGCACGTACGTCTGCCGGGTCATTGGCGGCACCAGCACACTGTCTCGCCATGCTTATGGCGACGCCATCGACATCTACGGTTTTGAGTTCACCGATGGTCGCCGCTACACACTGGTCGACGACTGGGTGCACACGAACAACATCAACAGCCGACCTCCGGCATCCAATGCTGGCGCGACCTTCCTATGGGAATCGGCCCATCGCTGGCACGACGATGGCATTTGGAACATCATCCTGACGCCTGAGTTCAACAATGCCCACGACAACCACTTCCACATCGACATGACGCCGGGCTCAAGCACGCTCCGCTCCATCCTCGGTGCCGATGAGTTTTACTACTTTGGCCCCGCCCCGTACGTCGACTAGACTCGGCTACGGGAGCCCGAAGGACAGGATAACGGAGCCGGCAGTCACGAAGCTGGTGTCCGCACCTGGATTTCCAATCAGGAAGTCGTCTAGGCCATCGCCGTTGACATCACCGGCCGGCGCGAGGGCGAACCCGACCTCGTGGTTGTCATGGGCCGCCAGCAAGAAGGCGTCGCTTCCCACATTGACCGTTCCCATGTAAGGAGCGAGCTGTAGGAAGGCTCCGCCGCGGTGATCTACCGCCTCTGGTTGGCCGACAAGCACGTCGTCAAGGCCATTGCCGTCCACATCACCCGCGCTGGAGACCGCACGGCCAAGGCCCATTGCAGGGCTGTGTCCAAGAAATGTGGCGTCTGCGCTTCCCAGAGAGTGGCTCGAAGGAGCGCTACTTCCATACACAATATAGGCCGCGCCTCGCCCCAAAATGCCATCCTGCGAATGCCCCGGCGCACCGATGATGAGGTCGGACAGGCCATCTCCATTGACGTCTCCAGCGTTGGCGACTGCCGTGCCTGCAATGTCACCGGCGGATTCTCCCCAGTAGGTGACATCCGCCTCGTCCAAGTCGAGGTTACCGGTTTCCAGCGGACCAAAGTAAACCGCTACCTGACCGTTATCCACCCCCGAAATATCTACTAGGTTGGACCCGACAGCCAAGTCTGCCACGCCGTCGCCGTTAAAGTCGGGCAGAATCGCGACGGCCACGCCAGTCTGCGAGTTGTTGGTGCCGCGAATGTTCGACACATTGGAGTTGATGGTGACCGACCCTCGTGCAGCGCCGCTGATCACCGCCACCCGTCCGCGGGTGTTCGGCCCAATGACGGTAAGCGGAGCCCCAACAACCAAGTCGGGCGTGCCATCACCGGTCAAGTCGTGGCCACTCGCGAGTGAGTAGCCAGAGTACACCCAGTTGTTATTTGCCGTTATCCTCAAAATCGCGCTGCTTTCTGCTGGGGAGTCTGCTGACGTCGCACGCGACGAAACAACGTATACCCGGCCTGTGCTGTTCGATGTAAACGGCGCACTCACGAGCAAGTCCTCGGCGCCATCACCATCCATGTCATGCGTGGCAGAGATGGCGTAGCCGAACCCCCACCGCGCGCTGGTCAAGAACTCCCCAGCCGACAGCGAAGTTGTCGCCGGCGTGGTTGGCGCTGTCATCAAGTACACCGCACCATCCCGCTCCGTGGCCTCCGTGGCATAGCTGGGAGCGCCAATCGCGATCCGAGTGACCGCGCCATCGCGTGCGATGGCTACCGCAGCCCCGGCGCACTCGCCGCTGTCGACTGGCAAGAACACATGGTGGTCGGCTGCGCGCAAGTCTCCGGACGGCCCGCAGGTGGTGTCGGGATTGCAGTCGTCGTCGTCTGGAGTGTCGCAGTCCTCGACGGCATCCGGCGAGATGAGCGGATCTGTGTCATCGCAGTCGCTCTGGTCAGTCGTCCAGTTCTCCGGCGCAGTACACAGCGAATCTGAATATCCTGGGTTGCCGAAACCGTCTTGGTCACCGTCTAGGTAGTAGGAGCGAAGCGGTACCAGTCCGTCGTCTGCGTCATTGTCGCAGTCGTCATCCAGCCCATTGCACAGCTCGGTTGCTCCCGGAAAGACAAAGTCCCGCATATCGTCACAGTCGTCGCCATTGGCGACCCAACCTTCGGGCGCCATGCAGAAGTTGTCGGTCGAGAATGGATTGCCGTAGCCGTAGCCGTAGCCGTCCGCATCGAGGTTGAAGGCCGTTCCGACAAAGCCTTCGTCCACAACGCCCGAGCAGTTGTCGTCGATGCCATTGCACAACTCGTCGGCGGCCGGGGAGACAAGTGATGTGGTGTCATCACAGTCATCGTCGTTGCGAACCCAGCCGGTCTCAACGTCGCACACCAAACGCTCAACCATACAGGGGTGGCCGATGTCGTTGATGGAAGAAACCGGCGCTAGGGTGCGTTCAGGGGTGTCGCCAACTGACGACGTTGCAACTGGTTACTACTAGGAAGTTGGCGGCGAAACTGGGCGTGCCAAAGCGTCGGGTTCGACATCAACGTGGAGGTCCACCCCTGTATCCCCACCGTACCCGTCTCCATCGCTATCCATCCAGGCGGGTGAAACGTCCAATCCATCATCCCGAACGCCGTTACAGTTGTCGTCTAGACCGTTGCAGAACTCGTCAAAACCGGGCCCGACAGCTGCGTCCGTGTCGTTGCAGTCGCCCGTCGTGCGGACAAAGTTGCTCGGCGGAGAACACAGCAGCAAGCCGTCTCCGGTCTCACCAATCCCGTCACCATCTGCATCGAGAAACCAGACCTCGGCCGCGCCGACGTCTGGGTCGCGGTCATCGCAGTCCACGCCGCCTGGGTATTCATGAGCGACGAAACCATCAGAATCCACATCAATACGGGCGGCATGTTCGGAATCCGAGACCAGTGGGCAGCCGGTGAGAGCGAATAACAGCGTCAGTCGAAAGTTTTTCATCAGCTCCTCTTCGATCCAGCCTACACCACACACTCCACCTTGCCGCAGTTGGACATACGGCATAGTCAAACTCGCCTTTTCGGTACTTTCTATGGAGACAGTATGCCCGTTTCACCCACCAGTGCTCTCACCTCACTCTTCCGTGCGGGACTTCTCCTAGGGTTCGCCGGGCTTATCTCTGGTTGTGACCCCACAACACCAAGCGGCAACGGAACCGCACCGGAGCCGGAGCCGGAGCCCAATCCGACCACCTGTGCGCAAGCCTATGATGCGGTTGCTGCTGAACAGGACAGCATCCAGGCCTGCACAGCAGACGCTGAATGCGGCCAAGTGCTCACCGGTACCAGCTGCGGATGCACGCGTGACCTCGTCGCGCGCACAGACGCCAACGCAGACCGCTTCTACGAGCTGCTTGCCATCCAGTCGGACCTAGAATGCGGCGGATTGGTCAGCACCTGTGATTGCCCTCCAGCAGATGGCTTTGCATGTGTCGATAGCGCCTGCACCTGGGACTACATCGATGGTCGTTCGCTTTAAGCGAACACCTTGGCCGACTCCCCGGCCCGCCACACACCGATACGCAGTCGGTGGAGGTGAGCATGGGTCGGCTGGTAGATGGGCAGTGGGTCTCGGACAACTTTGTTCGCAAAAATAAGGTGTTTCAACGAGCAACCGCCGGCTGTCGTGACAGCATTGGTGATGCTCGGTTTGCACCGGAGTCTGGTCGCTACCATCTGTATGTGTCGTTGGCCTGCCCATGGGCTCACCGTACGCTCATCGTCCGACAGCTGAAGGGTCTCACCCCACACATTGGCGTCAGTGTAGTCAGCCCGCTCATGGGTGGGGACGGCTGGACGTTCACACCGGACTTCGAAGGATCAACTCGCGATTCCGTCAATGGCCATGCGCTGTTGCGGGACGTCTACACGACCCACGACAGCACATTCTCGGGCAGGGTTTCGGTCCCGATCCTACTCGACACGACCACCAACACGATTGTGAACAACGAGTCGTCGGAAGTAATTCGCCAGATGGACACCCAGTTTGGTGAGCTTGCCGACGGCGACATCA
>JBLHSN010000142.1:0-13963 GCA_047626195.1 Myxococcota bacterium | reverse complement strand
ACTCGCCAGTCACGCTGCGTACGGCGGCCGGGAAGGGAGCGCCTTGTTTGCCTGCCAACACCAACTTGGAGATAGCATCGTCACCGTAGTTCTCGCGTAGGAAGACCAAAAAGTCGGCGCTCTCTGCGTACGCCAGCTGTGCGCGGGGTTGGTGCCTTGGGAAGCCGTTTGAGATGGCCGATAAGGAGGGCCGGTGTCCGGTTGCCACAGCTTGAACCAGCAACATACTCATATCACCATCGTACTCGCCGGACAGCAGTGTGGCGGTCCCTTCCTGGAGCCAGGTGGGTGGCGTAGCCGGTGCGAAGGTCCTACCGAGGAGGATGTGTACCAGTTCATGGCGCAGTACCTGTTCAATCGGCCGCTCACTGGACCGAATTGCCGGCCTTTGGAGGTAGATGTGTCCGCGGCTTGGCCAGGCTGTTCCGTCGGCGTACTCGGGAACGGGTCCTGGCTGCATATTCATGAACTGGCCGCGGGTAGGGGCGACGACCACATGAACCGTGCCACCAATCGGCACCCCCAACTCGGCTGCCAGCTCCGGAAGCGCCTCATTCCCGACGTCCGCCAGGTGCATCATCGCCTGCAGTTCATAGTCGGGCCCGTACATGGTGAGCCATGGAGTCTCTAGGGCCTGCCAGTCATCGGGGACGACTGGAGGACCTTCGATGACCCTGATTTCGGGGTCCCCTCTGGTCATTTCTTGGGCAGTCGCGGAGGATGAACCCAACATTGAAAACAAAAATAGCGCTATCAACCACAACGACCGCATGATCGCTCCATATTGCAATTTACATGATCGCGGGTTGCGCTACCGCAAGGTGTGTCGACGTTTCGGGACACGGCGGAAGCGCCAGGAGCTCTGATGCCCTTCGATTTTCAACTGTGTCTGGATGAGCGGGAAGATGCGCGCGTGTTCGCGACGGTGATCCTGATTCCCGACAGTCCGTTTACCTTGGACGGTGTGGCGGTTCAGTTGTTTGACGCCGAGGGTGAGAGCTTGTCGTCCAAGCTGCTTCTTCCGGTCAGCGGTGACTTAGTCGGACCGGTGTCTTCCCGTGTAGAGCTCCGCAGTCGAAGTGGGGACATCCCCATCGGAAGTCAGGTGATTGCGACGGCGTGGTGGCCGGGTGGGCATCTCCAGGCGTCTCGCTGTACGGATGCTGGGACCACACTTCAGGCACATGCACTCGCCGGCATGGTCATCGCCAAGACAGATGAAGAAGTTCTGCTGGATGTGCTTCCCGAAGAGCGTGAACAGATGATGGCGTTGTTCCCATGGATGGTCCCGCAACCGTCGACCAAAGCGCTAGAGCACAAACAGAGTGCGGAGGACTTGGGCGAAGACATGGGCTTAGACGGTGACGATGCCGAGTGGCTCAAGGACTTGATGAACGACGGGCTATGAGCTCGGGTTCGAACAACGCGTCCGGTGCTGCTGGCGGTGACACGGTAGCTCTTGAAGATCGCTATCGTGCGGTATGGAGACCAATCTTGGCCCGGTCGAATTGCCCGTCGAACTCGGAAATCGGTATTCAGCGCCCCTCTGAAAACTGCTACGGAATCGGGTAGCGAACAATCACGATGCCGTAGCCGCCGCGCCCGCCGTAGCCGCCGTTGCCGCATGGAGAGGCCGCTCCACCACCACCTCCGCCGGTTCCGTTGACGCCGGCTCGACCGTTTTGGCCGCTGGAGTCCGCGCCGCCCCCGCCCCCGCCGATAGCAATGAGAACGCCGAAGGATGAGTTGGCACCGTCGTTGCCTGGGGAGTCACTGGTTGCGCCGCCTGAGCCGCCATTGCCGATCTGCACGGTGATGTTCTGGTACGCCCCGACCCCGATTGCGCTTGTGTAGACGAGTCCGCCGGCTCCACCTCCCCCACCGGAGCGCCCGCCTCCACCGGCACCACCTCCGACCACAAGGACTTCGACGGTGCCAGCATCGCTGATCACTTCAAGGTTGCCATTGCTGGTGAAGGTGTGAATCCGATACCCGCCAGCTTCTGTCACTGTCCCACCTTGTGCGGCGAATGCGGTACGTCCGAGCGGTTGCCAGCCGTCCGGTGTACGCCCTTCAAAGGTAGTTTCGTGGTAGCGCAAGGTCCCGTTCAGGGTCGTTGAACTGGCGTCGCACGTGCTACCGTCGTCGGCCAATGTGACCCTCGAAGTGGCCGTCGCTCATGGGCACCGTGGTCGTCTGCTACCGCACCGAGATGCCGCCCTCGTCTGCGCCGTACAGTCCAAATGTCAGCGCTACGCTGCCCTGCATAGGCGCACCATCTGCATCGAGTAGCCGACCTTGGTGATGGACGGTGGTCGGCACGGCAAAGGCGACTGTCGGAAACAAGAGTGCGGTGAGCGTGCGGAACATAGGGCCTGCCGGGTCGACGCATCGTAACGTTTGTCCAGACAAGTGGACTGCGTCGAACGCAGTTCTATTGGCGTTGAGGCTTTGTTCACGCGTGAAGACCCAGGGCTTGCGGTTCGAGCCAGATGTCTACGTAGCGGTGGTGCCTTGGCCCGGGGTCGTCGTAGTGACCTACTCGAAGCGAAAGGCAGCCTTGTAGAAATAGAAGTTCTCGCCCGAATCGGCGTCGAACCCCCCGCCTGCCCAGCACCCTTCGTTGGCATGCAGGTCGCCGTCGACGGTGCCTGTAATAGGCAGATCGGCTTCGAACTCACTTCCGGCGTATGCGTCTTGCTGATGAATGGCGACAAGGCTCACCCGCGTCCCATCTGGAATCGGGGAGTCCAAGATGAGAGCGTCAGATGGACATTCGACGGGCGTTGGATTCGTCTTCGTCCAGTTATCCGAATCCCCTGAGAACAGTTCGCCAATGCCATCGTTGCTGCTGTCGCCGTCTCCAAGCAGGCCGCTGAGTAGGTCGTCAACGGCCTCGCGCGGATTGGGCGCTGTTGCCGGGGCCGGACCGAGCTCACTCATCTCATTCGACGCGACGACCGTACCGCAGGTTTCGGGAGTGGCGCAGTACACAAGGGTTTGTTTCCCGCCGATTCCAAGTGTGTGCTTTTGGGCGACGAAGTAGACGCCACCGTTGGCATCGGGCGTGACAGCGTGCATGCGTGTGCAGCCGGAAAAGATGAGGAAGAACGGCAGCAATCGCATGGACACTCCTTAGCCGAGGAAGCTCCTGCGACTCTTCTCGTTGAGCAGACCGACCAGGATGATGATGCCCCATGGAGGACAGAGCTGCGGCAGATACACCACGCCGAGCAAGAGTCCGAACATCCAGCCAATCTTATTTCCACGGCTGATGAGGACGGTTGTGATGACGTGCAGGATGCCCCAAAAAATAGCGAAGAAGCCGATAGTCAGGCCGACTGGAGCGCCGAGTAGCCAACCCTGCCCGGATGTCTCGGCGAGGTTAGAGGCGACCCAGCCTCCGGCGAAGATTCCACCAAACATGGTCAACAGGGCGAGAATGTTGAGGCACAGGGTGGCGTAGCGCAGCCAGGGGTTGCCGAGGCGCGGGTCGTCGAAGGGGTCATGGTCGCTGTCCACAGCGGTTCTCCCACCCTCCTCGAAACCGGATAGGGGCGGCCGGCAATTCGGAGGAGATGTCATGGTCAAGGAACGCACCCACACGTGCGGAGCGTTGCGCGCCGCCCATATCGGACAAACGGTGATTGTGCAGGGATGGGCGAGTGCCGTGCGCGACCGCGGCGGTGTCACATTCATCGTTCTGCGCGACAGGCACGGCACCGTACAGGTCACGAGTGACGAACGTGTTTCGGAATCTGAGCGCGAAACCGCGAAGAAAATCCGCCAGGAATACGTGGTTCAGGTCACCGGGACCGTCGCCGCGCGGCAGGACAGTGCGGTCAAAAAGGGCATGGCAACCGGTATGATTGAGATCATCCCGACGGATGTTGAAATTCTATCCGGGACGCGTCCGCTGCCATTCACCATCAGCGACGACACCGACGCTGGCGAGGACACGCGCCTTAAGCATCGGTACCTGGACCTTCGTCGTCCGGTCCTGCAAAAGAATATCATTGCTCGCCACAAGGCAGCCCAGGCGGCACGTCGGTTCATGGATAGCCAAGACTTCCTTGAGATTGAGACCCCGTGTCTCACTCGTGCCACTCCTGAAGGCGCTCGTGACTACCTCGTGCCGTCACGCGTGCATCCAGGTCAGTTCTACGCGCTGCCGCAGAGCCCGCAGATCTTTAAGCAGATCCTCATGGTTGCCGGCATGGACCGGTACTTCCAAATTTGCCGCTGCTTTCGCGATGAAGACTTGCGCGCCGACCGGCAGCCCGAGTTCACCCAGATCGATGTCGAGATGTCCTTCGCACCCCGCGATATGGTCATGCGCATTGGAACGGGACTGGCCGCTGCCATGTGGAAGGAGGTCACCGACGTCGACATTGGCGAGGTCCCCACCATGACTTGGCATGAGTCCATGGACCGCTTTGGTGTTGACGCACCCGACCTGCGCTTCGGCATGGAGTTGGTGGACCTCAAGCCAACGCTCGGCGAGAGCACCTTCCCACCCGTCGCCAACGCGATTGCAGCTGGCGGCATCTTGAAGGGATTCCGCGTTGCAGACGCCGCTGGCAACTCCTCGCGCAAGGTCCTGGATGGCTGGACTGCATTCGTCCGCCAGTACGGCATGGGCGGTTTGCTCTGGGGCAAGGTGCAAGACGACCGCAGCATCACGGGTCCGCTGGGCAAAGCATCGGGAGATGCCGCTGAGTCGGTTCTTACTGCGCTCTCAGCGGAAGCCGGAGACGTTCTCGTTGTTGGCGCCGGAGACTTTGACAGCACCAGTGCTGGACTGGGGCGACTACGCGTACATATCGCCAACGCGCGCGACCTCATCCCAGCGAACACGTTTAAGTTCTGCTGGGTTGTGGACTTTCCGTTGTTCGAGAAGATTGAAGGCGGCTGGACCCCGATGCACCACCCGTTTACGGCGCCGAAGCCGGAACACATGGAGTGGCTCGGTACGGACAAGATGGGCGATATTCTCTCGGATGCGTACGACATCGTATGCAATGGTAGCGAGATTGGAGGCGGTTCCATTCGTATTCACCGTCAGGAAGTGCAGCACAAGGTGTTCGAAGCTCTCGGTATCGAGGAGGACGAGCAGCAAGAGAAGTTCGGCTTCTTGCTGGATGCTCTGGCGCACGGTGCTCCCCCACATGGTGGGTTTGCCTTTGGCTTTGACCGTTGTGTTGGCATCATGACGAACTCCAAGTCTCTGCGAGATGTCATCGCGTTTCCGAAGACCACGTCGGCACAGGACTTGATGAGCAGGGCCCCGGGTCCGGTAGATGCCCGCGAGCTGGAAGAGTTGAAGATTGCCTCCACCGTCACGGCAGATGCGTGACAAAAGGCGTGTCACTCTTGGCAGACGCTGCTGACTTCACGGTTCGCGCGTTTGACGGAGTGATTCGCAAGGGAAGCGGCGCCCCCTACGTCACTCACCTGTTTGCGGTGAGTGCGTTGGTGGGTGAGTTTGGCGGCGACGAAGAGCAGATGGCAGCCGCTCTGTTGCACGACTACCTTGAAGATATTGAGGGCTCATCGATCGATGAATTGTCGCGGCGGTTTGGCGCCCGTGTTGCCGACATTGTGCTGGCTTGTTCGGACACCACCACGCGTCCCAAGCCCCCATGGCAAGAACGCAAAGACAAGCACTTGGCGCACCTTCGGCAGCAGACGTCTGAGGTCCGATTGGTCGCTGCGTGCGACAAGCTGCATAATGCGACGTGTCTGCTGTTGGATGCGACCCGTGATGGCGATGCCGCTTTTGATTGCTTTAACGCCAGCAAAGAACGTGTTCTCTGGTACTATCGAGCAGCGGTTTCCGCACTTGGCGAGGGGTGGCAACATCCTGTGCTTGAGCGTCTCGATGGGGTTGTGCTGACCCTCGAGCGCGTTGCTGCGCGCGGCTGACAGTGTGTTGCGGGAGCACGTCGGTCACGAGTGAAGCGACCTAGATTGGGCATCATGCAGCATCGACAGTCGGTCGTCTGGCTTTCCCCCGCACTCGAGGGTGAACTGTTCCGTCTGAGATCCGACCGCTACCCAATGTTTTTACGCAAGAGAAAATCGCCCACTTCTGTCGAAGTCGAACGGCTTCGTGGAGCCCTGAAACACGTGTTGGTGGTGATTGCCAAGGCTGCCCCCGCTCATGATGCGGCGCGGGTTCAACGTCTGGTGGACCGTCTAGACCGCGGACCCAGTCCGTCAGCGCTTGAGCGAGAGGTGGCGGACATCTGCAAGCTCGCAACCCCGCGGCCCGACCCCGATAAGTTGCTAGACGTCACCCGAGTGGTGCGGGCCCTTGCGGACGCGATCGGTACGGTGGCAATGGACGACCGCGAGCTGCGTGTGAGCATTCATGCCTTCGTGAAGTCATTGCCCAAGCGGGTGATGCCGGCCAACGCCGAGGAGATCGAGGAACGTTTGGAGGAGCTCGTTCGCGAAGCACCGAACGCCAATGACCGATTGGCGCGTGCTCAATCGGCGACCGCATCTTTGGTGAAGCAGCTGGTCGGAAGTATTCGCCAAGCTGCCATGGGCTCTGGACAGTTGGACCACAACCTGGAGGCGCTTGCAGTCTCGGTAGTCCAGCTGCAAAATGTTCAGGGAATGGCCGCCTTGGCATCTCGTATGGACCAAGAACTTGGGACCGTTCGGTCCGAAGTCCGTTCCTTGAAACGGGAACTAGAGTTGTCGACTCAGACTCTACGTACTTTGAAGCGTGCCATTAGTCTGAATGATGGCTCTGGAGACTTTGAGCGCGATCTACGCGAACACCTGGCGGCCGCCAAGTAGTAGTTGCGGTGATAGGCGTCTGGAATGGAAGCTTCCGCAGAGTGTCTAGTTTTGGGTTCGTCGCGCGTCATGGTGTCTGCGTGGGACGGTCTCGGTTTGGTCATTGACGGCGCAGCTGACGGGACACCAAGCAACTACCTTGATGCCGTATTTGACGATGCCCTAGCACGAGAGACCTTCTTTTCGTTGGTGGATACCCACGGATTGGTGGTGTGTAAGAACCTCGACCTTGACCCCGAGCCGTATCGTTTTGTCGGTGGCAATCGTGGCCAAGGGAAGCTGTCTCAAGGCGAATACTTTCACCACGATGGTTGTTCGACGCCCATCAAGCCGCGTATCAATGAGATTCGCTGCCCGGATCAACGGGTGGTGCGCACCATGCTCACGTCCATCGCGCCCTTCTCCGATGTTGTGACGGCGATGCTGTTGGAGCTTCCCACTTTCTGGATGCGTGACGAGCGTCTGCGTGGCTGGCGGGAGACCGCTCAAGCGGGTGAGCCGGTGAGGGTGGCCCCAAAGGCAATGCAGGGGCGTCTCAACCGGGCCATTCGAGCGCTAGATCCAGAGGACGCTCGCGGCTTTTTCATGGCTGTAGACCAGCGAGTTGGTGCGTATGCCGAGCCATGGTCACTGCGAGAGAGCAGGTTCATGGCCAATGATAATCCACTGGCAACCGTACAACATCGGCGTGCCTGCTACCTGCCGTGGGAACCCGGTACGCCGAATGGACATCTGCTCAAGCGGTGGCCGGCGGAAGAGCTCCCGCTGCCACTTTAGGCGCCTGCTGCTTGGCGCATTAGCAGCATCTGGGTCGTCCAGGCCTCAAACAGCGTCTCAAGACTATCTTGAACCAATGGCCCTTCCAGCGCACCAAACGCACGGGCGATGGCCTCGAATGTTGCAAGCCCGTCGGCGCGTGGCTCACGCCGCAAGCGGTACCGACTTGGAGGGCCTGGCGGAAGCGTCACCGCTTGGAGGGTCTCAATACCCGGTAGGCGGCGCGCGGCTTTGCTGGCCTGACGCCATGATCCGTCAGGAACAACCAAGCTGACGGGCCGCAGGTCTTCGGCTACGAGCTCTGGTGTCAAAGGGCGCGCGTCATGTGCGGGAAACAGAAGCAGCCCACGACGGTTGCTACCCACATGTTCGCGGAGGTCCACCGGTGCGTCTTGTCGTCCGTGAATGAGCCAGCTGTGGTTGGTCAGAGCCCGCATGGCCAGTGGGGCGGTCGCGGTCGGACGGTTCTGCTCGCGGTGATGCATGACGACAATGAGCTGGGTCGTCACTGTCAGCACAGGAATCTGGTCACAAATGCAGCGCGGAAGGTGAAGCTTGCACCCTGCACAGCGCTCTTCACGGTGGCTTCGTTGTCCCATGTTGGGCCTGCTAACCGCTTCGGCCGCACTTCGGAGCGACTAGTGCGAGTGACGATGAAGACTGAATTTGTTCGCGATAACCGCAGGCGTTTACACGAACAACAACCTTGAATAGCGGTCAACTGACTCATTGTGGATGCCTTGCACGGGTTGATTACTGCGACGACATCGTGTGCTTCGCAAGGTACCGACGTGTGCCCGGTGATGACCTCATTGGTGTTGCGTAGGCGTGCCATGCTGCATGAGGACATCGCAGCGGTCATCTCCTCGGTCGACCGGGTCATGACGTGTTCAGGTGGCGGCCTTCCTGTCTACCCAGAAGTCAGGCCCGATTGTGGCAGAGGCACAGCTACGTCAACGCCGCTGCCAGTGCGGTCGTGTGTCTCTATATTGACGTAAGCACCAACTTTGGAACGTCTGAGACTGTCCTGCGGACGGATTTCGTGAGTAGCAACACCCAATCGTTCTAGAGTCTATCGTCGGATGTAGATGACGGGCTCCCAGAGGTTGGCAGTGTATATCAAACCTTTGACTGAGCGATTAGCCAGGGTGCGATACAGTTTGGCAGACTGTTAATGACGCAGACTGTGTCCACCGAAACTGCCCTGCTCCAGTCGTAGGCCGACTTTCCTGTGGTCATTCAGCGCGCGGTGGACGCTCACAAGGTCATCATGGACTGCGAGTTTGGTGACCTCCTGACCGACATCACCGTCCAAGCCGCTGAAGAGAAAGCGGCACCAACGCTTGAGGGCAAGACCCCAGGTGGCGGGGTGTCCAGAGCGGACCCAGTCGCAGGCAAGCGCTTGGCATCAAACGTGAAGGAGAACTACGCCACAGCCTTGCGTACATTATCTGACGCACTGGCCCCGTTTCCGGTGTTGAAACCGCTGAGTGTTTCGTCTGTCCAATGGATGTTCGAGCGTTCGATAGCGCACATTTGCGGGCACTCCCAGCTAGAGTAGAAGGCGACTCAAGACAATCAGATCGCGTTGCAGACAGATGTGCAGTAGGCCGCTTCTGGACAGGTCGGCGGTCGTAGACCTCGGCAACCGATGTCCAGGCCCAGGATGTTCAGACTGCGGCGGGGACCCAACACACTCGGTTGCCATGTTCGAAGGCACCCGTGGTGCCTCACGAAACGTCCACAATTCCACGGTTCAGCCCGCACTCGACGGCTGTCGTGGGTCGAGTCGTCAGCAACTGGGTGAACGGGTCGCAAAGATGGAAGAGGCTGTCAAGGCTCGGGCAAACTCCCCACCGTGCGCCCGATGTGTGGGCGTGCGCTGACTACATGGAGAGAACCGGCGAAGCAAAAAAGGTGTCCGCCGTTAGCGGGGCCAGTCCGTTGCAAGCCAGTGCCTGGTGTAAGGAGCATCTGCACCAGCAGGCGCACAGCCGTAAGTACGTGAATGAAGATGAGATCAGCGGGCCTCTTGAGAAGTCACTCCTGGCCTGGACCTTCGACGGCGAAGTCGTAGCCGCGAAATATGCCATGAACTGGCGCCCAAGCGTCTAGTTGCCAGACGCCGATATTCTGGACTTAGCACTTCTTGGTGTGTCCGATGAAGGGTGTGCGGTGTTGGTCGTCGAGGCGGAGTGGGAAGAGAAGAGCGTGATCGACAGCGTCATGAACCCGTTGCCTGACGTCGGCACCATGTCTGCCATCAACTCACTAGGCGACATGTTGTTGCTTTGGACCCAGTTGGCCTTCGCATCGATTTTGCGTTGTTATTCCAGACGTTGGATACTTGGACTTGTACACAAGAGGCCGGCACGTCTGTGTGGCTATAAACGTACACCCTTGAGCAGGCTGCTGAGGTGCGCTTTGCCGATGCCCGATGCTGCAAAGACCGCATGAACGGATGGGGCCTTTTCGACGCCCTGTCGGTAGAGGGACAGCAGAGGTATGCCGATACGTCTGTCATCAAGGATATCAACGGGTACTTCCTTGCCTATGATTGCGAGGGCGAGAGCGATCGCGCCCTACCGCTGTCAGAAGGCGACATGGGACCGCGTGTGCAGCTTAGTGCACGGACGCTGCGGAGCCAGAACCCTACCGCTGCTCCTGGTGGGGTCACCGAGGCGAACATGTACCGAGGTGATGACTGTTTGCACGGCGTTCAAGCGACCGAGAACCATGCGGTCCTCATGCTGACCATTGGCGTATGTGAACCTGGTGGCCATATGGGTTTGGAGTACATGCGTGCTGGCAATAGCGGTGAGAATCGCCAGTTTGTGGTAGATGATTGGGATGCCCATGAAACGGAAGCCCAGTCCTGGGTCCCCAAAGATTCCACTGGGTCACCACCAGTGTTGTCGACGCGCGTGAGTGCTACGAGAACGGTGTGGCAGAGTTTCACGAATGCCAGATCATCGAAACCGATGTGATGCTCGCGGGGCCCATGAACACGGTTTAGCCGATGTTTGATAAAGGTAGTGGGGTCCATTTCGAGGTGTCCACCGAGTTCTCGTACGCCCATGGAGACGCCGAGCAAACGGCTGCTGTGGAGACGTTGTCGACGGAGTTTCAGGCGCGGTGTTCCACGGTTGACACTACAACCGCTTTTGAAGAAGCGACTCAGAATCAGCTAGCCGCTATGGACGCTACCGCAATCGGCCGCTCATCATTGTGGTTGTCATGTTCGGCGAAGCAACAGGGGTCGGTGCAGCATTGTGGTGTGCGGGCACTACACTTGCAGCGGGCCTGGTGAACATCGTCATCAACTTTGCCATCAAGGGCTCACGCTGTCGACGACGACATCTTCGTGACCCATGCCGCAGCGGCCGTGACTCGCTTGCCGGGAATGATGAACGGCTCTCGGTCAACGAGGACATTCGGGGTGACGCTACCTTTTACATGGCGCTGTCAGCAAGACACCGACCGGCCCTGGGTCGAATCCATACTGTACACGGGCACAGCTCTCACTGATGACATGAAGTCAGCAGCGTAGACTTCGGTCGACCAGAGCATCATTGGCTACGCCTCGGTCCGCCACGGCCCAATCCTTGGTGCTCGTCTAGAGATACGCTGCACGACGGGACACGCGATGGAGGAAGTACTGAACAATGTTTCAAGCGTGGCAAAATCCGTTTGCTGGCAGTGGCATGCCCATGCCGAAGTCATGGATAGACAAGCCTACGGTGGTGTCGAATCCGGAGTACACCAAGGGCTACGCAGGGGTGGCTCCGGGCACCCTACGGTGCGGAATAGATGACCGCGGCAATCGTGTTGTGGTTCTGACCTCTACAAGGTCCTCAGCGGCGTCTGACGCTCAGGGTCGAATTTCCTGTAACCAGTATCTGCATCTGGCATATTTGCACTTGTGGAGTGTGTGTGCGCATCCTGATTCCTGCGGTAGCCGCCTTAGCGGCATGTACAACCTCACCAGATGGAGATGGGGGTAACGGCGGAACTGACGGAGATGTCGTCAATGACTCCTGTGCGGTCGAAGAGGGGCGATGTGCTCCTGAATTCAGCCTCCCCGACACGACAGGCGCGTCGGTAGCGCTGTCCGAGCGTGGTGGTCAACGGGTCATCTTGGTTGGCTCGGCAATGTGGTGACCATCGTGTAGGGCCCTGGTTCAGGACCTCGACGATTGGTACGAAAGCATTGGCCCGGATGACGTCTCAGTCATGACGGTGGTGATCGAAGACAACAACCGCGGTGATGTCTCGGTCGAAGAAGCTGCCACATTCAAAGATGGGCTGGATCTGTCGTATACTGTACTTGCGGATGTAGATGGCGACTGGTTCAACGCGTGGGGCGAGACCCGTCATAGCTACACGGTCATCGATAGCAATGGTTTCATCGTGTTCCACGAGCTGCGCAACTCGGGTAGCTTGGTCGATGACCTTGTGAATGCAGCACTGGCGGCGGAGTAGCCCCTTGCATCCTGCGTGGCGTGTGCGTAGCCATGGCTCATGTTTGGCGTAAGGGCCCAGCGATTTGTGGCCACAGGACTGTTTATGGTCACAGTTGGGAGCTCTTACGTCTACGATGTACAGTTTCCGTTCGGTACTCCGGCGGCGACCACCGCTGCCATAGGAGTGAACGTCGTGGACGCTCACGGAGTGCATGAACGCAGCATCGTGATGCCGAGTATCACGTAGACAGTGTTGTCAGTCGTCGTGCCTGTGTCGTGGGCCTCAACCTTTGGAAATACTGCGCGCTTGCCTGGATTTTACAGGCAACCAAGTTGCTGACGCTAGCGAGCCATCGGATGTGTGGTTGGTGGGCCCGTAGGACGCAGCGCAAATCGGTTCGCGCCGTTCCAAGTATCTGTAGCGGCTGCGGCGTCTCCTTCTACTGGCGTACCGGCGACTGGGATTTCCTAGGGACCGTGGCGAAACCCTGGGCGTCACACCGATATTTGGGTAGCTTGAGTAGGTTGCACCAAAAAAATCTGTCGTTACTGTGATGCTTCTCATCTCACTACTCGTCCGAAAACCTATCCATCATCCTTGATTGAAGTGTCGCGCAACTGCCCATCTACCGTGGCTCACCATACGATTCCTGGAGCGGACCCAGAGATTGCGAGCGTACCGATTCAGTGCCCGATTCGCGGGACATTGTCTGGCATCGTCCAACCCACACAAAATCCTGGTCACCCGTCGCCGCTGATTGGTTCTGGTTCGTTACCTTTTGTGCGACGGCCAAGGGTGGTCCGTCGTCGGTAAGCGAGTTGGTGGGCATACCTTGGGGGGATGTCTTAGCGTTCGACGACTTCAACGCACACATGTCAGACCTACCGCACGCCACGTTAGTACAGCTAGACGTGCCGATGGCCTGGTAGCAACTCACTTGGTGCTTTGGTGGGCCGTTGATGGCCATCGTCGGTGAGGCGAAGTGGCCGGACATCAGCCGTACTGTGGTCCTGTAGATGGGATCCACCATGACCGACCCTGTCACTGAGACCGCGGCATTCGACTTGTTCAGTCTGCCCAGTGTCCATGCGACAGGTGGTCATGGGCTGAGACTGTGGCTGGCGTCACCAGGTGCAGTTCGTGATCGACTGAACATTCCGCCATGCAACAATCTTTGCCTCACAGGTTCAAATCGGCATTAGCGGCGTAAGTGGGAGATAGTTCCAAGTTCGGCATACCACCGGACTGCGCAAGTGGTTGGCAAGGTGTTGAGGTCCTCCGTTGTTAAAGCTGTGTTTTACAGGCTGGAGATGCGTCTTGCCAACTGTGCTCGCCGACTCGCCAAGGCTGTGCGACGTGCTTGGATGTGATGATCACAGATAGTGATCTTCATCATTGCAGGCGTCTTCGGTGTGACTTGGTCTGTGTGGTGCGCTGTGGACGCACCTGGCTTCGTTGACAGTACGCTGCAGCACGCTAATAGCGGTCCATCGATGGGGGCGAACAGAGTGTCGCCTCCTTAGAAGTTAGTCATAAATGTGGCTGGCAAGTCATCCGAGTTCCTTACTTGAGTTGGCGCTGACAGGGTCTGGACAATGACTCGGTCTGCATCGAGCAAGGATTCCTTGCTTGACATCTTCGCGGCCATCACTTAGATGTCGCGGCGCTCACTAGCGGAAACGCCAGGGGGCAGGCCGGAGACGGCCAAGTTGATCGAGTTCAAAAGCTTGGTTGACACCACCGCGGCCATCTCATAGATGTCGCGGCGCCCACCAGCGGAAACGCCAGGGGGCAGGCCGGAAACGGCCGATTCGAGCGAGTGCGAAACTTGCTTGACACCACCGCGGTCATCCCATAGATGCCGCGGGGCTCAACAGCGGAAACGCCAGCGAGCAGGCCGGAAACGGCCGAG
>JBLHSN010000141.1:0-13979 GCA_047626195.1 Myxococcota bacterium | reverse complement strand
CGACCCGATGATGTCTTCGACGTCGAATCCTGCAAGTCGAATCTGGCCGTTTGCTGCTGCCTCAAGCTCATCCATTGCCACGGGTAAAAACTGACTAATCGGAATGCGAAAGCGACCAACGCCGGCGGACAACTCGATGGGGCTACCTGATGTTATCCCCGCAGCGATAGCCGCGTTGTTGGCGTGGGTGACTTGGCCGTTGCCACTCACGATGAGCGCGGGTTCATGGAGTCGGCCAATGAGCCGAATGGCGAGTGCCGGTCCTTTGGCTTTGAGCTGTTGGAGTTGTAGTGCCTCCTCCACTGCGTAAGCAGCCGCGTAGACCGCAGCACCGACCAAGGGGTCCGCACGGCGGACGTAGGAGGTCGCGTCCAACACACCGACGAGCTGTCCCCATGGGTCGCGAATGGGTGCCGCATAGCAAACGAGCTCACGATTCGTGCGGTCTAGGTGAGCGTGTCCGGCAACCATGACCGGGCGGCGTTCGGCGATCGCTGTACCGATGGCATTGGTACCTCGGCTTGCCTCATTCCAGCTGGCTCCAGGCATCAGACTGACGCGTTCGGCAAAGGTCCCGAAATCGCGACCTTCATACCGCTGTACGACAACCCCGGCTGGGTCCGCGAACAGCACACTGTACCCGCGTTGTGTCAATGCCAAGACGCTTGGAGCAAGGGCACCCTGGAGAGTGGAAAGGACACTACCAGCCCGGTCGCGGTGGTCTTCGAGTTGCCCGGCTGTAAGAATGTATGGATGTGTTTCGTGGTCGGGTGAGAATCCGTTCGCGAGGGACCGCGTCCAGCTGTCCGCGACCGAACAATGTCGTTCGTGTAGTTCAGCGGCAAACCGCTCGGGGTCCATGTCGTCTGCGAGAGAGAGTTGTAGCCAGTCCATGTTTCAGTATGGCGTTGCATTGGGTGCATAACAAGTGCGAAATCAAGGTCGCACTGTCGCAAATTGCGACATGTGCAGCGGGCTGGGACAGTCGGTGTGTCGCTCTTGGCGACGGCGGAACGGTGAAACGTCGAACATGGCGTTGGAACGATACTTGCAGGGGTTTACGCCCGACCCATCCAACCCCCGGAGACATTCATGATCTACGCTAATCCCAATACCGATGGCGCTGTCGTTGAGTTCAAAGCGCGCTACGCCAACTTCATAGGGGGCGTCTGGACGGCACCGGTGCGGGGTAAGTACTTCGAGAACATTACTCCGGTCACCGGTAGAGCCTTCTGTGAGGTGCCCCAGTCCACTCACGAGGACGTTGATCTCGCTCTGGATGCGGCGCATAAGGCTTTTCCGGCTTGGTCCACTACCTCTGCTACTCACCGCGCTGACGTCCTTCTCCGCATCGCCGACCGACTCCAAGAGAACCTTGAGATGCTGGCCGTGGCCGAGTCCTGGGACAATGGCAAGGCTGTCCGCGAGACGCTTGCGGCTGATATCCCGCTTGCGATAGACCACTTTCGCTACTTCGCCGCCGCCATTCGCTCCCAGGAATCGGGCGTGGGCGTTCTGGACGGTACAACGGTGGCCTACCACTTCCGCGACCCCATTGGAGTCGTTGGCCAGATCATCCCGTGGAACTTCCCCATCTTGATGGCTGTGTGGAAGTTGGCGCCTGCCTTGGCGGCGGGTTGCTGCGTGGTGCTGAAGCCGGCGGAGCAGACGCCCACCTCCATTCTGCTGGTGATGGAACTCATTCAAGACATACTCCCAGCTGGCGTGATCAACGTCGTCAATGGCTTTGGCATTGAGGCTGGCAAACCCTTGGCGCAGTCTGACCGCGTCGCGAAGGTGGCGTTTACCGGGGAGACCACCACGGGACGACTCATCATGCAGTACGCGTCTGCCAATCTGATTCCGGTCACGCTAGAGCTCGGCGGGAAATCTCCCAACGTCTTCTTTGAAGACGTCTGGCAGTCCGATGACGCATTCCGCGACAAGGCCTTAGAAGGGTTTACGCTGTTTGCGCTCAATCAGGGAGAAGTCTGTACCTGCCCATCGCGTGCGCTCATTCAATCGAGCATCTACGATGACTTTATGTCGGCAGCGATTGCCCGCACGCAGGCGATTCGAATGGGAAACCCGCTCGATACCAACACGATGATGGGAGCCCAGGCCAGCAATGACCAACTGCAGAAGATCCTGTCGTACCTGGACATCGGAGAGCAAGAGGGCGCTGAATGCCTGACGGGTGGTGCCCAGGCGATGCTCGATGGCGACTTGGCAGGCGGCTACTACGTCCAACCGACCATCTTCGCCGGGCACAACCGGATGCGTATCTTCCAAGAGGAGATCTTCGGGCCTGTAGTGTCGGTATGTCAATTTGATAGCTATGATCGAGCCATGGATATTGCGAATGACACACTCTACGGATTGGGAGCGGGTGTGTGGACGCGGAATGTGAACATCGCATACCGTGCTGCGCGTGCCATTCAAGCAGGACGGGTGTGGCAGAACTGCTACCATCTGTACCCAGCGGGTGCGTCCTTTGGGGGGTACAAGCAGTCCGGTATTGGTCGCGAGAATCACAAGATGATGCTCGGTCATTACCAGCAAACGAAGAATGTCCTCGCTAGTTACGATGACAATGCCATGGGCTTCTTCTAGGTGGCCGGCCTGGACCGTGTTGGCGCCACGCCAGCCGCCCGCGAGCTTATTGTGCGGCTCAAGGCCGACCACGGTCCACTGATGTTTCACCAATCGGGTGGCTGCTGTGATGGCAGCGCACCTATGTGCTTCGTCGTCGGGGACTTCCTAATTAGCGCCCGCGACGTTCTCTTGGGTGAAATCGAAGGGTGTAAGGTGTGGATTGACAAGACCCAGTGGTCTGTATGGAGTCACACCCGTCTCACCATCGATGTAGTCAAGGGACGAGGTTCAGGTTTTAGTCTCGAAGCACCGCTTGGCGTGCGCTTTCTGACTCGGTCGACGGTGTGTGAGTTGCCCTGAACCCAGGGCGTCCTCCGCCCTACGGAATGCCAACCACAACCACCGTCACATTGTCTTTTCCGCCGCCATGATGGGCAGCCTTGACCAGCTCTCGCGACGCAATGCGCGGGTCGCTGTAGGTCGACAAGATCTCTTGGATGTCGCGGTCTTCCACTTCGCCCCATAGGCCGTCTGAACACAGGACCACGCGGTCACCGGTTTGTAGGTCTACTCGGAAGATGTCGATGTCCACATCGCGCTCGGTGCCCACAGTCCTCAAGAGGATGTTGCTGTGAGGATGAGTGCGGGCTTCTTCCGCGGTGATGCGCCCACGTTCTACCATCTTGGCAACCAAGCTGTGGTCGCGGGTCACCGGGTGAAGCTCACGGTCGCGGAACAGGTAGCCGCGGGAGTCGCCGACGTTGGCAACGAGGGCGGTCTTGCCGTCTAGGAGCAGCATGGACACCAAGGTGGTGCCCATGTCGTTCCCCTTCTCTTCGGCATGCTCTTTGATCGTGTTGTTGGCGCTCTGGAACGCATGGTCGAACAGCTCTTCGAGGGCGTCGAGCCCAGCCGGCTGCTTCTTTTCTTGTTCTTCGGCAACACGGCAGATGGTCTCAACGGCCAGTTCGCTTGCGACTTCACCGCCATCATGGCCACCCATGCCGTCAGCGACCACGTACAAGCGGGCTCGGTCGGAGAGCTTGCGCCAGCCCCAGTTGTCTTCGTTGAGCTGACGTACCAAGCCGACGTCGGTCATGCCGGCGATGGTCGGGGTGGGGCCGCCGTTGACGAACTGTTCGTAGCGTTTGTCAACTTCGCGGCCGAACGTTGCCGGTGAGCTGAACGCCCCTTCCCACGCTGCGCGCAGGAAAGTCTGGAGCTCGGTGTCTTCAACGTCACAGTAGCGACGAAGCATGTGACCCACGCTGTTGAGCTCTGCGTTGCGGTGGGCTTCGGGAACCGGACCGTCATGGACCGCTTGCACTTCGAGGTCGAACAAGCGCACCGAGTTGTCACGCGCGATAATTAAGTTCGCAGGTTTAATTCCCGCTAGCTGGACGCCGTTATTGTGCAGGAAGGCCAGGGTGCCGGCCAAGCGCTGTGCGAGATCGATGACTCGAGTGCTGGCGAGCGGTGCCGCTTCATCGAGCATCAGGCCTTCGCCTGAGTAAGGAACGACGGTGAACAATTGATGGTCGTTGTGGATGAAGACATCTACCGGACGTAGAGTGCCGGGATGCTCAAGCCTTTTGTTGAACCAGGCCAAGGTGGCGTCGAACCGTTCATGCATCCAGCGGGTTGCTAGAAGAAATCGACGGTCCGCTAGCGGTGCGTTGCAAGAGACGCACTCGCGTACGGCTCGGTCGTTTTCAGATTCGCACTCCCAACACTTGCGCGTTGGGCGGTCCGGTCGCGCATCGGTTGCCAAGTAAAACATCCGGCCCTCTGCGAGGCGGACGAGTCCTTCTACAACGTAGTGCTCACCAAGTAGGGTTCCAGGCGGAAGATGCGCGGGCCGATCAGCCATGTTGTGGCCTGTCCATTGGTAGTTTGGGACGCGCAGTAGCGCGATTCTAGGCAGCTTAGCGCACGTGGCGACGCGAGGGGCGCAAACGCTCTGTCACTACGATTTCAGACCGTTTTGTGTCAGCGATCTGACGAAGTTCAGCTCGGACATGCGCCCGTCGGGGATTGGGACTATGAGCGCCCACCTGGGACCAGCCAACGGCGGAATCCTGGGGCACACTGGCAACGATTGCCGGCTTCTCCTGGAGTTTCGAATGACTTGGCGTTCTCTGTCCCTACTTGCACTGATCACCCCGTTGACTCTCGTTGGCTGTCCCCCTGAGGACCCCTCCGAGACGGGTGATGTTGACACTTCCGGCACCGAAGGTACCGACGATACGGACACCGAAGGTACGGATGATGAGGGTACCGAAGGTACCGACGCACCTGATTTTGACTGCCACGTCCTGCCGTCTTCGCTTCCCGATTGGACCGGCGACCTCGATCCACCCGCACTCGGTACCACCACGCCGTTTGGCTTTGATGCCGGTCTAGATGACGTCATCGCAGCGCTGCCAGCAAGCGGCGAAACCGCAACGGTCAACATCGCAGTCACCGGCGCTGTGGTCACCACCTTGGGCTTCAACCCCGAGTCTGATTCTGGCGTGATCCACACGTTCTACGTCGGTGATGCAACTGGCGGCGCGCTAGTTCGTCTTGACTTCACAGATGACACGACCGCCGTGGACGTTGTTCCTGGCGACGCCGTCGACTTCACCGTCACCACGATGGAGAACTTTAACGGTCTGCTGCAAATTGCAGCTATCTCTGACTTGACAGTGACCTCGCAGGGCAACGAAGTCTACATCGTCGCTGCAACCGGCCTGGCGATTGACACCATCAACGACATCAGCGTTGTGCATCAGCTCCACGGTGAGCTCACCAGCTCCGAGAGCGGATGCGGCGGCTCCTCGGTCTGCTTTGACTTTGAGACCCGCGATGGCGAAACGGCCGTCGTCAGCACGCTGCGCATCAACAACAACAACTTGCAGACTCCGCTCATTGAAGGTGATTGTCTTCAGGTGAACGCGCCGCTCACTCAGTTCAGTGGGGATGCACAATTCAACATCGGGAACTTCGCATGGCAACGCTGGTACGGAAATATCAACGATTAGTCGAACTGTTCGGACTGCTGTCCCTGTCCGCGTGCGTAGGTACGCGGGATGCGACGGAAGATCCAACTGCTTGGTTCGACGCCGGTAATCAAATCGGTGTCGACGAGTTCGTCGCGTTTACTGATGAGAACTACGACTTTGCCGAAGGTGACGGCGTACGTGGCTTGAAAGACGCTGTCTTTCCGGTCGCGCGCGGCGGTGCAGGCAGGGACACGTTGGTGTTTGGTACGGAAGACGCCTCGGCGGAAGCCGGTGGCTGTGCACTAGAGACCAACCGCGAGCTGCCGTACATCATTGAAGGCATCGCCACTGCCCATCCTCGTTTCTACTTCAAGAGTAGCGGGTGTGAGTGGGACAGCGAAGAGAAGTACTACGGTAGTTTCTTCATCCAAGATGCGACCGGCGGCCAGATGGTCCTCGGTGACACCAAGGTTGCGAAGTTCGATATGGGCGACCGTATTCGGATTCTTGTTCGCGGTGTGAAGACCAGTTTTGAGCTGGACATGGTGTATAGCTACGACCTTCTCGACATCGTTGATCGGGCCGAGCCCATCTTCTACGAAGAGATTGACCGTTCGTTCGCTTGTGACCTCGAAGAGCCCATCGACTGGGACGAGTGTGACACCGGGCGAGTGAAGCGTGTGACTGGCACCGTAGTGACGGAGAAGGACACCTTCGGCGAGTTTGCTATCGAGAGCGAAGACGGCATCCGGTGGAGCATCGGACTCGACGTTGAACTCAATCGCCGCGGCATCACCTACCCGGTTGGTACTCGCATTATGGCGACTGGCCCCGTCCTCTACAGCTTCAGCGCGTACTCCCTCGTGGTCATGCGCAAGGGCCAAATCCAGGTCATCGACGAGTAAAAAGTTCGGGCGTCAAACGCTGGAGACGAATGACTGGAGCCTAGCTGTTACGAGTTAGGCGCCATCTGAGGTCTACGGCAGACGTCCAATCCCATCGCGGACCGCTTGCGGTCCGCTCTGATTCCTGACTTCTGACATCTGAACTCCCGCGGCCCAACATACAGGGCTGTGGTGAGAATCCGGAGATTCCAATGTTCGCACGCGCCATCTGCGCTCTGTCGCTACTCACTACTTCCACCGCTCTGGCACAGGACATCGAGTACCTTGACCCCGACTTTGAGAGTAGCGAAGAGTCCAAGCTTACCGTCAGCGGCATGTTTGAGACCCAGTGGCATGAGTACAACAACCTGGACTTCCGCCTGCGGGATGAGACATCGGACCAGACCATTCTGGACTCGGATGACCGCAACAGCTTCGCGTTCTCTGGTGCTTCACTGGCGCTCGCCTACGAAGCCGACCCGCGTACCACCATTGGTGTCGCTGTCGCTCACCGTGGCCTCTGGGGTAATGACCAGATCGGCAACATCAACCCCTTCGGCGGGTTCCTCTGGTTTAGTGCGTTGTTCGTCGAGCACAGGTTCGGTACCGGTGACAACGCTGTCAGCTTCAAGGTTGGCCGTCAGTTCTTCGATATCGGTGGCATGCCGTCCAACGACTACGTCCTCGCAGACGTTCTCGACATGGTACGGGTCGACGTTCCTCTTGGCGATGTCGGCTCGTTAGTCATCATTCCGATGAACGTGGCTGGCCTGTCCAGCGGTACCGGCGACGCGAACTTCGTGTCCTTCATTGGCCAGAACACAACGCAGACGTTCGGTTTCCGCGGCGACCACATGACCCGCCGCAGTGGTGCGGTTCTCATCCTCGACAAGTTGGTTGAGAATCTCGACGTCCGCGCCTACGGCTTCTACACCGATATCGGTGCTCTCGGAAGCGGCTCGGACATCTCGTACAACGGCGCCCTCGGCAACTTCAGCGATAACGACTGGGTGATGAACGCCGGTGTTCGCGGTTCGTACGACGCTGGGGTGGTCACACCCTACGCCCACTTCGACTACTCGAACGGTGTCGACCGCAAGGAAGAGATTGTTCCCGACGTAGCGACCACCGGATTCGCCTTTGGCGGCGGTGCGAACATTGAGCTCGGTGACGACGACGCTGGGTTCCGCGGCGACCTCGGCTACTTCCAGGCGACCGGCGGTAGTGCCGGCCGCGACGGCCTGATGTTCAACCATGGATACGTCGGCATGAAGGCCCGCCAAGTCGGCGGCATCCTCGGCAACCGCTTCCTCGGTTGGCACCCCACCGCATACGTCGGGATGTTCGGCATCTCCGACAACCCGCAGGACACGAGCCGCAAGGCCGGTATGCGCGTCATCGAAGCCCACGCTGGTTACGATTTTGGCCGCACCGCCTTCGACGTTGGCTACTGGTTCATGCAAGACACCGCGACAAGCTCGTACGACCGCGTCGCACAAGCCAACGACGATGCACCCTTCGGCTACAGTCGTGAAGAGTTCTTTGCCCAAGAGCGCTTCGGTGCTGTCCTCGGACACGAAATCAACGGTCATGTCGACTACGACCTGACCGAGCGCTTCCGCTTGCAGGCGAACGGCGGCGTGTTCCTTCCCGGCAGTTTCTACGAAACAGACATTGCGCGTGTTGCGGGTACCGCACTTGGTGGGGACCAATTCGCATGGGCCATCAACGGTGGCCTCCGCGTGGGGTTCTAAATGCGATTCTTCCTACCACTTCTCGCCCTCGTGGCGTGTAATCCCGACCCGACGGATCAAATCGATCAGGGTGTCGGCTACCGGACGTCGCAAGAAGGCGCAGGAACCAGCGGTGAACGCGGCAATGTCGCGATCAGCGAAATCCTGTGGTCTGGCTCCGTCCGTAGTGACGGAACCTGGGATCCAACCGATATCTTCATCGAGATTCGGAACCAGGGAAGCTTGCCGGTCAATCTGTCCGGCTGGCGCATCGATCTGGAAGGCGTCTACCAGACGGGTTGGCGCATTCCGGCCAACGACATTGTTCTTGAAACGGGCGAGCATCGCTTTATTGCGGCCAAAGATACAGGCTGCTTCCCGAATCCTGACTGGATCATCCCGAGTCTGTTCGCCCCGCTTAATGACCCCATGCGGTACACGCTCAAGGATGCCGATGAGCGCCTTATCGAGCCTGCTGGGTCTCGTACACAGCCGCCGTTCGCCGGAGGCTATGACCTAGTGCGCAGCCGGTCGATGGAGCGCATTGAGTTGATGTTCGGTGGCCGCGGTAGTGAACCGCAGAGCTGGCATTACTACAATGAGCAGGTCGAAGACATCCCGAACAATGTCGAAATGCTCGAAGACTGTCGTGAGTTCACCCTCGCGAGTCCTGGTCGCGCAAACAGCAAGGACTACTCCGGTGCCTTGTCTGCAGGAGGCTTTGAATGAGATTTGCATCCCTCGCCCCGCTCGCCATGCTTGCCGTGTCGTGCACGCTGGAGCTTGAAGCCAGCGATTTCCGCCACGAAGTTAGTATGCATGTTGTTGATGCCGCCGAGACCTCGGCTCGTATGATCACAAGCATTGATTCTGCAGAACGCACGCTCGACGTTGCTCTGCCGGTCCTGACCGACACCAACATCTCCGATGCCATCCTCCGTGCGCAAGAGCGCGGGGTCGCGCTTCGCGTCATCACTGACGTAGACCAAGCCGCGGATGCTGGGGTGGTCGCTCTGATGGGCGCTGACGTCCCGCTTCGCTTGGCCGATGGCTCATTGTCGTACTTTGACTTCAACATCAACACCAACGTCACCTTCGCTAGCGAAGAGGTTCGTATGAGCCACGCCTGGGTGTTGGTCGATGAAGAACGTGCGACCATCGCATCCTACGCAGGCTCACTCGACGTCGGAACGCGTACTGTGTTTGAGCTTCGCGGGGAAGATCTTCTCGAAGACTTGTGGACCGAGCACAACCAAGTGTTCGGTGGCAGTGATGCTACCGCAACCACCGCGTTCGACGACTCGGCCAAGTCCATTGCTGACTTCCGTTGGTTGTACCCAACCGACTCGCAGATGGCGCTTGAGATCTGGTTCGGACCTCAGGAACGCCTGACCAAACGCATGATTGATGCCGTTTATTCGGCGAAGTCGACCATCTGGATCAGCAGCGACCAGATCATCAACGAAGGGTTGATTCGCGCCCTAGAGTACAAGGCCCGTGACGGCTTTGACGTCCGCGTGTTGGTTGGAGACAAGCAACCGGCTCAGTTCAATCCGCGCACCCCGCCTGCCCTGCTCGCCAATGAGACGCCGAACGTACCCAAGCGCCGCCTGTCTGGTGAGCTTCTGCCCACCGTGCTGCTCATCGACTATGAAGATGCCCGTGACGGGAACAACTACCCCACGCGCGCCTTCATGCTGTCTCACGACATGGTCAGTGCCAGCCGCCTGTTCCAGCAGACGACCGTCGCCAACGACCAGTTGATCGACGGAAATCTGATGGTGTTGAACGATTGGAAGACGGATTTGCATCCAGACATGGTTGAGTTGCGTACCCTGTTCGATTCCATGTACGAACGCGGAGGTGACCTATGAAACGCTTAGTGGCAGCAGTGGCCGGCTTGTTGATGGCTTGCAACCCTGCACCTGACCAGGCGGACCTCGAAGGGACCCGCGGTGGTCGTGTCGATGTCTTTTTCAACGACCCTGGTACGCGCCCCGACAATATGTGGGAACCCGACGCCGAAGATGTGCTCGTTGAAGCCATCGACGGTGCCCAAGTCACGCTGGACCTGGCCGTCATGGGCTTTACCCGCCAGCGCGTCATTGACGCCGTTGTTCGAGCTGATGACCGTGGCGTTGTTGTCCGATTCGTCGGAGACGCCGGCCACTTGTACAACCGTGGCTACCAGACCATGGCCGCCGAGCACATCCCGATGGTCGTGGGCAACGGCCCGCACATCATGCACCACAAGTTCTTCCTGATCGACGGTCGCTTTATCTTCGCAGGCACGGCCAACATCAGCCCTACGGACTTGCGTCGCAACAGCAACAACTTCATCTACATCGACAGTCCCCCCGTGGCTGCCGACTTCCTAGACGAGTTCAACCAGATGTTCGCCGGCCGGTTCGGCAATACCAAGGTTGAGATCGACAACGGTCGCGTCTACCAAGTGGGCGACACCGAGGTTGAAGTCTGGTTCAGTCCGAACGAGGACGCCATGGGGCGTATCCTCGAGTACGTGGATGCCGCCGAAGAGTCGATTCGCTTCGCTATCTTCGCGTTCACCAAGGACCAGATCGGCAGCGCGTACGTTCGCAAGTCTCTCGAGTTTGAGGACATGAACGAGCTGGATGACGGCACTCGCGTGGTCTCCGGCGTCATTGACCAGTCCCAGCTCCACAGTAATGGTCAGTTCCACGAGGTCTTCCGCTTGTTGGGTGCTGGCATTCCCATGCGCATGGACGGCAACGATAACGGACGCCAGCCCGGTGACTACCAGGCCGGCGGTGGTCGTCTGCACAGTAAGACCATGATCATCGATGCTGACGGCATGGACCCACTCGTCCTCACCGGCTCGTTCAACTGGTCGAGCTCAGCAACCGTCAGTAACGACGAGTTCCTCATGGTTCTCAGCGGGCCGCGCGTCACAGAAGCCTTCAAGAGCTACTGGGACGGCTTGTGGGACGGCGGACGTCACTTGGGTGGCGACAACGTCAGCCGCGACGGCATTGAGCCTGGCGACGTGATCATCAATGAGGTCATGTGGCTGGGAGTCAACAGCCAGGACAGAGATGGAAACGACGAGTTCATCGAGCTGCGCAACACCACAGATGAGTGGATTAATCTCGACTTGTGGCAGATCGGCAACGAGAACGACTTTGTTGTCGGCTTGCCCCCTGGATCCCGCATTCCGCCGAACGGAACGTTTCTCATTCTCGATCATACTCTTGAGCCGTACGCGGACGGTGTCCCGCAAGACGAACTGTCGGCCTTCAGTGGTGCGGACTTGGTTCTCAACCCGTTCAACGACAACCGTGCTGCGCGCTTGTACTTGAAGGATGGCCAGTTGGAGTTGTTCTTGAAGGACCCAGAGAACAACATCATTGATGTCGCCGGTGACGGTGGCCCGGCATTCGACGGTGGTATCGACGGTCGCGTCCTGCGAAGCATGGAGCGCGTGTCTCCTCCGGGTGATGGTGCTGACCGCGATAGCTGGGTGGCTTGCCTCAAAACCGAAGGTGGCGAGAACGTGAACGAAGACTTCAAGGGTGAGATTATGGCCACGCCAGGCGAAGAAAACTCGCAGTAGACGTCTCGACGTCTTGCGTAAAAAGCCCTCAGCTCGGTCATGATCTGGGGGCTTTTTGTTGGCTGGCGTAGATGTGCTGTGCCCGGACTCGATCTTACGCTGATCTTACGTGCAGAGATCCCGATGGCGTGCGGGTTCCCGAGTATTTTGGTCGCATGCGGTGAATCCTTGCTTAGCTGTCAGTCGAAATTTGTCCCAACTATCGGGAATGATTGTTACGCTCGCGCGTCTAGGACGGGCGACGTCAAGCACGGCGCGCGTTTTTTCTCGGTGATGCCGAACCCAACCCCGTATGTGTCTCGCTTTTTGAGGCACCCAGTGAGGACCGCTATGACCCTTCGCACCGCTCTTGTCGCCTTTGGTACCCTTTTTGCAACCACCGCCTTCGCAAGCGACATTACTCTGGCCCCCGGGTTCACTCCCGACCCGATGAACATGACCATCACGTCCGGTGGAACCACCGCAGCATCGACTTGGCAAAGCAACTGCGCCGGTTGGGTTGCTGACCGTCAGAGCCCGGACATCAAGCTCACCTGGACCGGTGCCGGAACCTTGCACATCTCAGCGACGTCAAGCGCTGACGTCACCTTGGTCGTCAACGACGCCAACGGAAACTGGCACTGCAACGACGACCAGAGCGGAACCAACCCGGGTCTGACCATCAACAGCGCTGCAGCGGGTCTCGTTGAAGTTTGGATTGGCTCGTACGAGAGCGGCGCTTACGCCCAGACCAACGTCCAGATCTCCGAGATCGGCCAATTTCAGTAAGCTCTCGGGCTTTCTACAAGGCGGACGCCGTCACCTTTCGGTGGCGGCGTTTGTCGTTTGTGGGAATGGCCTGTGCACCGGACGCATGGGCGACGGATAGAGCGTCAGGCAACAGATGTTGGAGGCGCGCATGAATGTGGTGGTGACCGGAGCGAATCGTGGTCTGGGCCTTGAGTTCTGCAAGCAGCTGCGGGCGGAAGGTCACGTCGTCCTTGGTACGTCGCGCGGGCGGTCCCAGTCTTTGGATGGCACGGGTGTGCACGTCGAGAAGCTGGACGTGGCAGATGCCGAGAGCATTTCCCGGTTCGCGGATGCTGTTGCGGAGCGGATGGAGCGGGTTGACTTGCTGATCAACAACGCTGGCATCAATAGTAAGACGGCTCCGAAGGGACAGAAGAACGTACGCTTGGGCGACCTTGAACCGCAGGGACTGTTGCGGATGGTTCAGGTCAACGCGGTAGGGCCGATGCTGGTCAGCCAAGCGCTATTGCCGGTCTTGGGTGACGGGAGTCGGGTGGTGTCGATCAGCTCGTGGCTGGGGTCCATTGGCGGAAAGACGTCCGGCGGAAACTACGGATATTGCGCGAGTAAAGCGACGCTCAACATGCTGATGCGTACGTTTGCGCATGATGTAGCGAGCAAGGGCATCACAAGCGTCGTCATAAACCCGGGTTGGGTGCAGACAGATATGGGCGGCCCGCGAGCACCCCTCATGCCCCCAGAGTCCGTTCGTGGCATGCTGGAAGTGATTGGCAGCCTGTCGGCTGAACACAATGGCAAGTTCTTGCAGTGGGACGGCACCGAGAGCGCCTGGTAGTCGAGCTCGGTCGGTTAGCGTCGAACCAGCAAGTAGACCTCTGCCCGAGCAGGGATGGGTGCGACAGCTCGGTCGAAGGTGGCCCGGTCTGGAAAGGCTCCGGCGAAGAAGTCGAGCTGGTATAGATTGGGTTCGAATGCGCCGCCCGTATCCGCCAGGACCACCAGGCGAAAACCGTCTGTGGCGCGAATGGCGAAGAGGCCTCCAAGACCCAAATTTCGCGCATCTCCAGCGACCGCTGCTTCAGCTTGGAGCTGGATCTTATCTTCCGGTGACTGGCCCCATCCGCGCACGCCGTCGACCTCGCGGAAGTACCAGAAGCGGTCTTGGCGCTCGGGGTTTCGCTCGCCGTGAACATACGGGATGCCGTTGCTCCGGTGAACATTGAAGGTCCGGGTGATGCCGCCGGCAAGGGTCAACTCAACGGTTCCCTGCATCAGCGCTTCATGGATGTCTTGCCTGCGCATCCACACCAGTGCCGGTGCGAGGCCGGCACTCACTCCACCTGTGCCGAAGACCCCGTCCAGCACCTGCGACCGTGTGTAGTGGTGGCGCAGTAGGTCTGGCTGAGCGTCGGCTTGTTCGAGCGACAGGCCCTCTTCTTCT
>JBLHSN010000140.1:0-14219 GCA_047626195.1 Myxococcota bacterium | reverse complement strand
CGGCATTCTTCTGTTAGAAGATCGATGGAAAGCCGGTTGACACCTGGCATGCTGTGTATTGGAGTGGACGCTCCTGTTCCTTCGGTGACGAAGACAGGCCAGATTAGGTCTGACGCACTCAGGCGATGCTCGCGGACAAGGTCGCGGATCCAAGGGGAGCTACGAAGTCTTCGCGGGCGACTCAATGGGTACTGGCTCATGACATCTCCAAAGGTCGAGGATCTAGCCTACTCCAGCCAAGCGCCAACCCGTTGTTTGGTTGCACCGTGGGGTGCTGCAATCTGCGGCAGACAATTCTAGTTGCAAATGAAAGTCATTTTCAGTTAGACGCTTGGCCACACTAGGAGACTCCTATGCGATTTTCGCTGCTAATCCTCGCTCTTGCCGCTTGTACCAACGATGACACCGAGATTGACTCTGATGGAACGGAGGTCGACACAGAAGCCGATGTGGAGCCGGACACCGATCCCGACACGACCGTTGAAGGCGATGAGGTCTACGCCTTCGACTCCATGAACGGCACAGATTCGTCCGTCGTCTACACCGGTCAGACCTTCCGCCATCTTCTCATCAGCGGCATGAAGAACGAAATCGGTGACCTGACTGCCCGTATTGATGTTGACGGCTACTTCCCAGAGGCGGGTGACGTCACCACGGACATGAACTTCTACCTAGAGTTTGATGGCTCGATTGGTGGCGCGGTTCCGGTACCGTTCTCGTCGGATCCGGCACCGCTTCAAGCGACTTACGCAGACGTCGCCAATGGCTCAACATTGGTCGGCAAGATTGCCGGCAACGACGCCACCGGTCAACACGCGAACTGGACCACCGCGTTTGTAGGCTGGGACCAAGACGGTGTCACCACTCCCGAGAGCTTGATTCGCTTCTGGGTCTCCGAGCTGGACGACCTCGCCGCGGACCGCGCCGCCGGAACCATTCCGAACTGGCCAGATGACACGTCAATTGGCAAGGTCTTCATTACCGAAGATGGCCAAGACCTCCAGCAATTGCTGCAGAAGTTCCTCCTCGGTTCGATTGCGTACAGCCAAGGTACAGACGACTACTTAGATGACGACATTGACGGCAAAGGCCTCTTGTCCGACAACACCGCACTGGCCGAAGGCAAGCCGTATACCGCCCTCGAGCACGTCTGGGACGAAGGCTTCGGCTACTTCGGCGCCACGCGCATGTACGGCTCCATGACGGACGACCAGATTGCTGACGACGGGTTCCGTGATGACAATAACGACGGTGCCATTGACCTGACCACAGAGGCCATCTACGGCCACGCTGCAAACGCCGCCAAGCGCGACCGCGGTGCTGTGGTCATGACCGACTACACCGAGCAAGCATGGAACGGCTTTTACGCCGGACGCACCCTGATACATGACGCGGATGGCGCACTCACCGACGCCGAGCTCGCTCAGTTGCGCGAACACCGCGATGATGCCGTTGATGCCTGGGAACGCGCTATTGCTGCAACAGTCGTGCACTACATCAACGATGTCTTGCAAGACATGAACGCGATGGTCACAGATGACTACAGCGCCGCCACGCACGCCAAGCACTGGGCCGAACTGAAGGGCTTCTCGCTGTCGCTGCAGTTCAACCCGCGGTCGGCCATAAGCGTCGCTGACTTCGCCGAGCTGCAGGGCCTGATTGGTACAGCGCCAGCTCTTGAGATGGCCCAGACCACGGCAGCCGCTGCTGACCTCGTTGCAGCGCGCGCAGTCCTCGCCACGTCCTACGGCTTCGATGCCGCTAACTTGGGTGATAGCGATGGTGAAAATGGCTGGTGATCGCACGGGTTGGGGGCTTCTTGCCATCGGCGTTGTAGCCGTAGGTTTGTGGCCGCTCGCCTGTCAGACCGCTGATACCGGTGACGCCAGCTCGGAACCGTTGACTGACCTGACCCAAGTGGTACTGGACGACGTGGGACCAGAGGTGATGTCGCCGGCCCTGGCTGACGCCCAAGTCGCAATCGATTCTCTCAATTCAGCACTTGCTGCGTGGCTGGACGGCGGTGAACGTGAAGAGGCTCAGATAGCGTACGAAGAGGCAATGTTGGTCTGGCAGGTCGTGGATGTCATGCGCGTTGCGGCGTCTGCAGATGTCGATCCCGTGTTGCTGCGCGATGAGGTCTACAGCTGGCCCATCATCAACCGTTGTCGCGTTGACCAAGTCATTGCGAGCGGTGAGTACACGAGCGACATTGGCAATCTGTTGGTGAATGCCCGTGGCCTTGACGCGCTGGAGCAGCTTCTGTACGCGGGAGCCGACAACGTCTGTCCGAGCCAAGTTCCACCCAATCGGGACGGTGCTTGGAATGCTCTGTCAGCGGACGACCTCGACGCTGCGCGAGCCGGGTATGCGGTAGCCATTGGCGAGAACGTAGACCAACAGCTCGACAGCTTGATTCAGGCGTGGTCGGAGCCAGACGTGCCATCACTGCAAGCGGTGATGGACGGGGTCTTTGCGCTGGAGTCGGTCATAAAGGACCGCAAGTTGGGTCGCCCTCTTGGAATCGTGGACTGTGAGGGCAACAGCTGCATTGAGTCTGTTGAAGGCCTGGCGCAGAGCGACTCGACCGAGTGGGTGATTCGCAATCTGATGGGATTCCGTGACCTGTTCACTGGCGGAGACGGCATCGGCCTAGATGACTTGCTCATTGAGATGGGCGAGGAGGCAGTGGTGACCGACTTGTTGGCGCTGACCGCACGCGCCATTAGCGAAGCCGAAGCGCTCGACCCGAACCTTGCGCGAGCCATTGAGACCCAGCCTGCCCAGGCGGAAGCGCTGTATGCGACCGTAGATGAGGTCGATGAAATTCTACGTGCGGATGTGGTCACACTGCTCACCCTTCAGCTACCCGTTGAGATTAGTGGAGACACTGACTGATGGACGTTCTGTGGACACTCGCTGATCCGCTCCTCAACACGTCCGCCCGGACGTACTGGGTATGTTTGTTGGTGTCCGCAGCCGTTGCGCTAGTTGTGTTCGGCGTGGGCGGTGTCCGGCGTTTGCCAGGGATACTGTCCAGCCGGTCGTCGCTCTTAGATGTGCAGCTTCTCTTGGCGCGTCAGCTGCTCGGAGCGGTTGGCATGGTGCCGGTTCTTATTGGCGGGACCGCTATTGCCGTGGCTGTCGCTCGCTCTCTCGGGGGGGGGCTCGGTACTCCACAGCTCGCCATGATTGTTCCGAGCTGGATGGTAGCCATCAGCTACGCCGTCGCGTTCTTCGTAGCGTGGGATGCGAGTCGATTCTTGCTGCACTTGGCCATGCATCGAGTACCCGCACTGTGGTCCATTCATCAGGTTCATCACAGCGCAGAAGTCCTGACTCCGCTCACGATACACCGGGTGCATCCTGTTGAGTCGTTCCTGTACGCCGCACGCGGAGCGGTCGTCACCGGCGTTCTGGGGGGCGTGTTCTTCTGGTTGTTCGGCTCCTCCATTCCCGTCACGTCGCTCGCGGTGATCACGGGCGTGAGTCTGGCGCTCAATGCGGTGTTCGGAAACCTGCGGCACAGTCATGTGTGGTGGCGTTTCGGAAGGGTGGAGCGCTGGCTCATCAGTCCGGCGCAACATCAGCTTCATCATGCAGATGACGAGTCGTTCTACGACGTCAACTTTGGTGTTTGGCTGTCCGTGTGGGACCGCTGGGCTGGAACTTGGGTCGCCTCACCCGAACAGGCTCCTATGCGCTTTGGCCTTGGTGAATCCCGCAATCACGAAGACACACTTGTCAGTGCTTGGATCGATCCCGTTCGCGATGCGTTGCGAACCATTGCCCTCAAGTTTGGCCCGCGGGCATTGTGGAAGACGCTGGATCCGGTTGCCATGGGAAAACGGATCGCCAGAGGGCATGTGGCTCTGCCTGATTAGGTAATTTTAACCCACGCTACGAAATCCAAAACATGTTTGGGTTTTGGGTTGACGCGTGCGCTGGACTTCGCTAAAGCTACAAATGAAAATGAAAGTCATTTTCATTTAGAAGAAGTATCGCACCGGGAACAACGCTTCTTCTCTCTGACCGTACCCGCCAAGGGCCACATTCCAAGCGTCCTCCTGACAAGACGTCTCCTTCCTTCTGGCACAGTGGGCAGGATGTGTGGATTTGTTGGCGGGTACGGTTTTTCCCCAGTTTTCAAGGAGATCTTACGATGTCGATACACCGTCCGACTGTCCAAGGGCCACTGCGCTCGCTGATTGCTCCGCCGTTTCCACATGACCCACGGGACAGGTGCTGGATCTACGAGACGCGAGGATGGCACGTGCGCATGCTCGCCATAAATGACCCGCGCCGCCGCGCCTGCATTGCTCGCGGGCTGCTGCACTTACAGCTTTGGAATCCGGAAAAAGAGATCTCTATTCTTACTCCTTCCAAGATGACGAACGGGTCATTCGAAGTGTGGAAGGATGGTCAGCGAGCACGATTGTGTGGGTACAAGCATCTGATGCAGTTCGTTGCGGATGAGTACGGGGTGGCGCTGCCGTGCTACGGCGTCGTTCAGCATTTCGAGAATCTGTTCGTGCACGCGGCTTACCTAGGGGCGTCTCTCAATGGCGAGACTCGGGGAGAATTGCACGCCAGCTGAAGGTACCTGCTGCACGGCGTTGTTGACGCATTCCGAATTGCGTTTGCTTAGGCCAGCCTGCTCGAATCTTATTGAAACTGATTTTTATTTGCACTGAGCCTTCCACCTTTACTGCGACAGGTAGATCTTCACCATGCTTCTGCTACTGCTAGCGTTTGGCTGTCGCCAAAACCCGGATTGGTACAGGGTTGAGGCTGGCGAGTGGCTGCCGGGAGGGGAAACCACCAACATCATAATGACCGGCCGGAACAGCTTCCTTTTGCCATCGGCCACGCTGAATGCAGAGGAAGAACAAGACTTCTTCAGCGGAAACGCCTTCTTTAATCAAGGGTGGGTCGCAGCTCCCGCCAGCACCGACGCTCGGGATGGACTGGGGCCTCTGTTCAACGCCCGCAGTTGCTCTGCCTGCCACTTCCGTGATGGTCGCGGCGCACCTCCAGAAGACGGCGAGGGGCCACTTGTCGGTGTTCTACTCCGCCTGTCTGTTCCCTCGGCTTCGGGTCCGCAACCGCATCCTGTGTACGGTGGCCAGCTGCAAGATCAAGCCATTCTTGGCGTCTCAGTCGAAGGTGTGCCTTCGATCGAGTGGACGGAAATGCCGGGTGCCTTTGACGACGGAGCCCCCTACAGCTTGCTGTCGCCTCTCTACGTCATCAACGATTTGGCGCATGGGCCGCTTGGCGATGATGTGATGGTCTCTCCTCGGGTGGCTCCGGCAATGCCCGGTCTGGGCTTGCTGGAAGCGATTCCGGACAGCGTACTTATTGATCAGGCCGACGCCAACGACGTGGATGGGAACGGTATCAGCGGGCGTGTTCAGTGGATTGGCGACCGGACCGGACGCTTTGGTTGGAAAGGGGACGCCGTAGACCTTCCAGACGAAGTTGCCCACGCGTTCGCTGGCGACCTGGGACTCACCACCGACCTCATTTTGCTCGACGACTGTACGTCGGGCCAAGTGTCCTGCACTGAGTCCGTGAGCGGTGGTGACCCCGAGGTTCGGTCCAACATCTTCGACTTGGTCACCCTATACAGCCGGACCATTGCACCTCCCGCGCGTCGCATGGCAGATGACGAGACGGTTCTTCGTGGCAAGACATTGTTCAATGAGAGTGGTTGTGTCGACTGCCACACGCCGTCTCACACCACCGGATTGAGTCCCATTGCGGCGCTGTCTGACCAACTCATCTGGCCCTATACAGACCTGCTTCTTCATGACATGGGGGAAGGACTCGCCGATGGTCGCCCGGTCGGGGAAGCGTCCGGCCAAGAGTGGCAGACGCCAGCGCTGTGGAGTGTGGGTCTGATCAACGAAGTCAGTGGCCACACGCGGTTCCTACACGATGGCCGAGCACGTTCACTGACCGAAGCCATCTTGTGGCACGGTGGCGAAGCAGAGTCTGCAGCCCTCACCTTTCGGGCGTTGGATGAAGAGGAACGCTCCGCTCTTGTGACTTTTGTGGAGGACCTGTAGGTCATGCGTATTGTCAGCCTTTTTGTGAGTAGCGCCGTGCTGTCGGCCTGCACGAGTGGTGTCGAACGCACAGCGGCGCTGCAAGCCGCGTTCGACGTCATCGATGCTGAGTACCGGTCGTTCGAAGTCCACACTGCAGACTTGGCGGCTACGTCGCAGGGTGTGTGTGACGACATCACCGCTGAGCGGGTGGCAGCCATTCAGGACGCTTGGTGGGCGTCACGTGGCACATACAAGCGTGCGGACATGGCCGGGTTTGGACCCGTCGTAGAACAACCGGACCGGCTCGGACCGCTCATCGACTTCTGGCCGGCTCGCTCTGTGGCCGTGGACGAACTGATCGCCTCCGATGCAGCGCTGGATGCTGAGGCGTTCTCGACGCTCGGTGCCGCCACCCGTGGGTTGCCGTCAATCGAGTATGTGCTGTATCAGCCAGATGTGGTTGAGAGTTGGGTAAACGTTCCACGAAACTGTACGTTCGTCAGGGCGGCGACCGAAGATGTACACGCCAGTGCGGTGGCATTGGTCATTGCCTGGAACCTATGGGAAGACCGGTTGGTCCTGCCAGATGGTGAGCCCTACGCCGCAGAACAAGACGTGCTGAACGAGTGGGCGAATCGGGTCGCTTTCGCCGCAGAAGACATCCGCCTGGAGAAGCTCGCGGCGCCCATGGGGATGGGTGGGGACGATATTCGGCCAGACGCATTGGAGTCCCGCTACAGCCGGCGCTCTGTACAGGACGCCGTGGATACTTTGGATGGCGCTCACTTGGTTCTCTTGGCGGTGCTTCCGTTGGCCGATGACCCAGAGCTGGTGTCCCGCGCTGAGCAAGTCTACAGCCTAGCGCGAGCGCGACTGCTGGATATCTCCGAGCCTGCCGAGACCACTATGGCCATCGAACCCGAGATTGTTGAGCGCGCTCAGCAAGCGGTTCAGGCCTACCAGGTACTTGTGCAGGTGGACATCGCACAGGCTCTGTCCGTTACAGTTGTCTTCAATGACAATGACGGCGACTAAACGACTGCAGAGGTGGCTGGGAACGCCGATGGATGGCGCAGGCCTGCGCCTATTTCGTTGGGGATTCGGTTTACTTGCGGCGGCATCTGCGCTTCGATTCGTAGCTAAGGGATGGGTAGCAGAGCTCTATTTGGACCCGGCCTTCCATTTTGCATGGTTCGATTGGGCGACCGTCCCGACTGCACCCGTGTTGTACGGACTGTTTGCGGCCCAGGTCATCGGTGGATTGGGTACCGCGTACTTCGAGCGCTATCGGCCGTGGCTGGTCATGTGGCTGGTATGTTTCGTATATGTAGAGCTGCTCGATAAAGCGTTGTACCTCAACCACTACGTGCTGATGAGCGTTCTAGGAATTGGTCTGTTGATAGCCCCGTTCCGAAGAGACGGGTACGCTGCTGCGTGGCATGTTTGGTTGTTGCGCAGCCAAGTCGCATTGGTCTATCTGTGGGCTGGCCTGTGCAAGATCAACGGTGACTGGTTGCTTCGTGCCGAGCCTCTGAAGACCTGGCTTCAGGCGCGGTCAGACTTGCCGCTAGTGGGGCCGCTCTTAGCATCTGATGTCACCGCATTTGGCATGAGCTGGGGTGGCTGTGTGTACGACTTGTCGATTGCGCTGCTCCTCGTGTGGCCCCGGACCCGTCGTCTCGGTATTGTGCTTGTGGTGGTCTTCCACGCCACGCTTGGGTTGCTATTTCCCATCGGCATCTTCCCATGGCTCATGGCGCTCGCCGTCACGCTGTTCTTCCGCCCGTCATGGCCACGCGAGTGGTTGGGTGGGCGCGTTCTGCCGAAGTCGAAGCCGGCGTTCTGGGCCCACTGGAAAGTAGCTGCATGGTGTGTTGTCATCGCAATAATGACTGTATTTCCTGCGAGATTTCTCCTATACGACGCCGACGTTAACTGGGGCGAGCAAGGTTACCGGTTCTCATGGCGTGTCCTGCTCACGGAAAAGACAGGCTTTGTGGAGTACGTGGTGGTGCACGCGGATGGACGAACGGAGCGAGTGGTGCCCCGGCGAGATCTCACGGCGGTGCAGTTCGCGCAGCTGGTGGGAAAACCGGAGTTGATTGCACAGTATGGACAGCACCTTGGTGAGCAGTACCCTGGGGCCCAAGTGTTTGCCGACAGCTACGTGAGTCTCAATCGCTCACCGTCGCAGCGATTCATCTCGGACGACGTGGACCTGTGCCAGCCAGCTTCCCAGCTGCCGGACGGCTGGATTCTGCCTAGGCGACCTTCACCATGATGGCCTCGGCTAGGGGAGTCTGCTCGCCATGTGGCTGTCTGTGGTGTGGCATCGATCACACACCATGGGATTGGCTGTGGTCGCCAGTTCATCATCACTTACGCGTTGTTAGAACCGGTCCATGATACACCGATAGTAATCATGGATTTATAAGAATGAACATGGGTTATGCCTACAGTGAAACCCTGTCCGTGCGCGGCGTCGGCGACACCGTTCTCACCTACATGGCTGGCCGATACACCCACTCCACACCCGAGCAGTGGGCGGACCACATTCGGGCTGGGCGGGTGACGGTGAATGGTCGACCTACAAGCGCTGGGACGGTCTTGCAGCTGGGGGATGTGCTGGTCTTTCACCGTGCACCTTGGGAAGAGCCGGAGGCGCCGCTGGCGGCTCCTGTCCTGTACGACTGTGAAGGCGTAGTGGTGGTCTACAAGCCGGCTGGCCTGCCGACCATGTCCGGGGGTGGGTTCCTGGAGCACACCTTGGTACACCAACTGCGTGAGGTCCATGGGGATTTAGCTCCGCTGCACCGTCTGGGTCGGTGGACCTCCGGCGCGGTGTTGTGTGCGAGGGGCCGGGCTGTTGGCGCGGCGCTGTCGCGTCAGTTCCAGCAGCGCACGATAGGTAAACGATACCGCGCTCTCGCGTCGGGCAGTCCAGCGTGGACCGAGCAGACGATTGCCACACCCATTGGACCCGTGCCCTATCCACCACTGGGAACAGTCCATGCGTCCAGTCCGAGCGGCCGACATGCCCACACAAACGTCTCTGTCATTCAGACAGACTCACAGAGCTTTATTGCGGATGTTGCGATTGCTACGGGGCGTCCTCACCAGATTCGAATCCATCTGGCGAGTGTTGGGCACCCCCTTGTTGGCGACCCTCTGTACGGACCTGATGGGCAACCCAAGCCGGAGTGCACGGCGGTACCTGGAGACCCTGGCTACTCGTTACACAGCGCAGAAATTCGCTTTGTGCACCCCAGGTTATTGTCGCCTGTAGTTGTTCAGGCAGAGCCGCCAGCGGTGCTTAAGCTACGGCCGTGATGCATCAAATAGGGCGTCGATGACCGGTGTGAGGAAGTCCGTGTGTCCAAACATCGAGGCGTCGGCGAATCCACCTGGGCTGAACACGTTGGCTTCGACCACCACAGTTCCGATGACGTCCAGTCCGACCAAGAACAGGCCGTCTTCACGTAGTTGAGGGCCCACGCGTTCGACGAGGTCTCGAAGAGCCGGGGTGGCTGTCGCTGGAGTGGGTACGCCGCCTACATGGACGTTGCTTCGGAAGTCGCTTCCAGTAGGAACGCGACGGACTGCAGCGATTGCCCCGTTCTGTTCAATAAGACGGCCGTTTAGGAGCAACACTCGTGAGTCGCCGGCGCTTGCTTCGGGGACAAAGCCTTGAATCATCGCGAAGCCTTGGCGGAAGATGACGTCGAAGATCTGGTTGAGGTTCGGGTCTTGGGCATCACGCACCATAAACACGTCTCGTCCTCGTGTTCCGGTGACCGGCTTCACCACGCAGCGACCGCCTAAGCTCTGAATGAACTGGCGCCCACTGTCCGCATTTCGCGTCACAAGTGTGGGTGGCCGTGTATCTACGGGCAACCGGGACAGGTAGAGCTTGGTGCGACCCAAGGCCAGTCCTCGGGGTTCATTGAGAATTGGGACGCCGGTCTCGGCCATCAGCACGAGCTGGTCGAGTACGAGCTGTTGTTCTGCCTCCGACCCGCGACCGGGATTCAGACGCACCACAACCAGTCCCACGTCCGAGGTATCGCAATGTTCGGCCTCGGCACTACGAGCCGCCTGTACCACCTCTTCGCTTGTCGATAGGCCAATTGGTAGCCAGCGCGCAATGGCTCTGAAGGACCCGTCTGCACGGGTCTCGAGGTCTCGTAGACCCACCACACCCACCCGCTGTCCGCGAGCCGAGATGCGCTGAAGCATGTCCGCTGTGGACTGGCTGGCACTCAAGGTGTCTACGCCATTGATGAGAACAAGCCATGGCCGCATGGTCAGTCCTCCCGTGGGAGGAAGCTGGGCAGTTGTTGGACTACGCCTAGGTGCAGGATTCTGGCGCCGGTGTTTGCGACGGGGTCGACGCTGTGTCCAATCACAATGCCGTCGTGCGGTGCGTGGTAAGAGCGCGCAGGGTCGCCGAAGGCGTTGTACACCGTGGCGACGGTGTCGCCTTTGCTCACTAAGTCTCGTACATCGGGCGCCACACGAAGGAGACCGCCGTGGTCCGTGTACATCCACGACGAGGACGCGCAGACGACGGGTGGTTCGCCGAGTGCGACGGTTCGTTTGGGAAGCATTCCCCAAGCACTCATGACCGCCCGGATTCCAATGACGTTTCGCTTGGTGTATTCGCGTTGGAACCGGTTGGGATTACCGATTTCGAGGGTGATAGCAGGGATACCAATCTCTGCCGCAGCGCCTCGAAGCGTCATGTCGTGTGGTGGGTTGTGCACGATGATCTGCGGCCGTTGGAGGTACGCCATTCGCGCAGTCTTTGGGTCGGTCATGTCAGCGCGGATGTACAAGCAGTTTACCCGGCCAAAGCTCGCGGTATGCAGGTCGAGCAGGAGGTCCATCTTTCGGATGACCATCTCCATCAGGCGGTAGACAAAGATGTCTGCCTCTCGGCCATCTGCTTTGCCGGGGAACCGGTGGTTGAGGTCCACATCGTCATCTGTGCGACGCTGACGCAGGATGAATCCCTCAATATTGACGACGGGTACTGCAACAACGATTCCCTTGAGCCGCTGGGTGTCGATGCCGTGCAGCAAGTGGTGAATGACCGGGATGCCGTTGACTTCGTTGCCATGGACGGCAGAGGTAATGCCGCAGACCGGCCCGTCTCGCCGACCCTTGGCGACCATGATGGGCAGTCGAACCTGGCGACCTAGACCGTCATGAATGATGGACAGCCACAATCTGTGAAGGCCAACTGGAAGGGCATCGAGGTCTAGGGCGTCAATGTGTTGACCAATCATTCTGCAATCTCCGCCATTAGGGCGTCATCTGGAACGAGTGAGCGGAACAGCCGGCGCTTGAGCTTGCCCTTGGAGGACCGCAAGCGAATCGCCATTTTGTCGATAGCGATAACGGACAAACAGGTTTGAATGTAGCCTTCGGTAAGGTCATCGAGTCCGATACCCAGCCGATTGAAGTCGCGCTGGTCGAAGAGCATCAGGCGGTTGGACTCGGTGGACCAGCCGTCTTCCGAGTGCACGGACAAGTTGGTTCCGAGCATCCCCCATGAGTCGGAGTCTTCGCTAAGCTGGTCGACCAGTGGCAGGCGTGCCCGGCGCGCGTACAGCGCTACAGGGAAAAATCCGTCCGGACTTGAACCGACCATAAAGCGGAAGTCAGCCACATAGATGCGTTGATGACGGTCGGGAACGGTGCCCACATGATACAGACGGTGTCCACGCGTACGTGAGGTCCACTGTAGGTTTCCGACGAGCGCCTGAACAATAAACCGGTCGTAGCTATGGTCTGCCGTCATGAACGCATCAAGCTCGGCTTTGTTGGTGATGGTGTAGACTCCAAGGCCCGCGTTGCTGTAGGGGTTCTTCACCACCGCTACGCCGCCCATTCGTTCCACCCATAGTGGAACTTCGACAAGGTTTACATCCCATATTGTCTCTGGGGTTTGAACCTGAAGTCCTTTGCTGGACAGCTCTGCGTTCAGGAGGTCGTAGGCCTTTGCCGCGAGCAGCTTATTCCGCCCACCGGCCAAGCACGCAATCACAGGATTGTAGATGAACGTTCTTGTAAATGGTGGAATGCGAGTCCACGGCTTTTGGGTAACGTAGCGAAATGCGGCGCGAATCTGGGTCCATTCACCCTGCACGAGCACCGACAGAACACCATCGTCCCATCGCGCAATATCTTGCCAGCCTTCGTGGTGCAGAGTGACGTGAAGCACCTCTTCGCCGGTCAGGTCAGCGAGCGTGTGTGCGTACCCCATGGTTTCCATGGGATTCTTGTCAGCCAACACCGCCAGTCGTCCGGTCGGTAGGTTTCTATAGGCTTTTAGTGCAGGTAGGAACGAACGCTCAAGCAACACCCGGAACCCACCGCTCTCGTCTTGGTCGTCCCGAAGCGGCATGGACTTCTGCCCGGATGGACACGAGTTGGTCTCCACCACTACGTTTCGTCGAACGCCACGGTCATCCGTCACATGGAACAGGTCCGCACCGGCCCAGCGAAAGATCTTGGGTGGCGTACTCAGCAGTGCGTGAACGGTGTCCCTGTCTGCTTCAGGGTGGAGATGGCAGTACCGCGTTGCAATACGCTCGTTCCCGAGATGAAGGAACGACCTCACCAATGGGTGAAGCTGGGCGTTGGGGACGCGCGGGTAATAGTGCGCTTCCGGCTCGAATCCACCGGGTACGACCGGGGTCACGTGACAGGACATGCGTCCTCCAGGCAAGGCCCGCCCCGTTATCACCACTCAACCGAGTGGGTCGGGTTGTGGTGTACTTTGGTAAAAATTACGAGGGTCGGTGCGATCTATCGGCGCAGCATCCGGACTTTGGTGACTGGAAAGGCCCAGAATCGATGGCTGCAAGATTCGCAGTACGAAGGAACTGGGATACGCGTCTTCCCATCTGTTGGAGTCTTCTATGCGCCGTCTCATTCCTCTTTGTCTGCTGCTGACCCTCGCCTGCATGCCGAAGGGCAAGCACGACCTCATTGTTGGTCAGATGTCTGATGAAATCGCTGCGCTTCAGGCGAACCTCGCTGCGCGTGAAGCGTCAATGGCATCGCTGCAGACATCGTCAGAGTCAGAGCAGATGCGTCTGACGACGGACGCGGCGAGTGAGCAGGCCCGTCTCCAGGCAGAAGTGGACTCGCTCACCGCAGAGCTCGAGAGTACACGCGATAGTTTGACCCGCGCCGTATCGGGTCGGAGTGCACGCGAGGCTGAGCTGACACGCATGCGCGAGGCCGTTGCCGAGCTGGAACGTCGCAAGGCGAAGGCAGATGCCGCTTTGGCTGAGTTTCGCGACCTTGTGGGTCGCTTTCAAAGCATGATCGATGCCGGTACGCTCCGGGTTCGCGTCATCGATGGCCGCATGGTGGTCGAGCTAGCCACTGACATTCTGTTCCCCCCGGGGCGCGCCACCGTCTCCGACGACGGCCAGACGGCTCTCATCGAAGTCACGGGTGTCTTGGCATCACTGGCGGGTCGTCAGTTCCAGGTTGCGGGGCACACCGACGACCGTCCGATTGCGACCGAGCGGTTCCCGTCGAACTGGGAACTCGGCGCTGCGCGCGCGATTGCCGTGACCAAGTTGATGATTGACAATGGGCTGTCCGCTACGCGGGTTTCCGGAGTCTCGTACGGGGATACAAAGCCGGCCGCTACGAATGAAACAGATGAGGGGCGGTCTCTAAACAGGCGTATTGAGATTGTTATCGTGCCAGACCTGTCGGAAATGCCTGGGTATGACGAGCTGAGCGCTCTGACCGCTGACAGCGAGTAACGACAGCGGTGTTGCGTGCCGGGGGCTGTTCCCATACCCCGGGCTTCACATTTGGAGTACACATGACCAACACACCGACGGAACGACTTGGCTACGCATTGGGCGTCAGCATTGGCAGTTCCCTTTTGGGCCAGCACCTCACCGACTTTGAGCATGCCAGCTTCATCCAGGGCATGACGGATGTCATGAAGGCCAACGCCCTCGCAATTCCGCGTGACGAACTCAACGGCGTCATTCAAGGCGCGGCCGACTCCGCTCGTGAAAAGGTCTTTGCGAAGAACAAGGGCGAGGGAGACGCCTTCTTGGCGAAGAATTCAGAGCGTGACGAGGTCACCGTTCTCGATTCTGGTCTGCAGTACGAAGTGCTTGCTTCGGG
>JBLHSN010000139.1:0-14234 GCA_047626195.1 Myxococcota bacterium | reverse complement strand
CGCATCTGGGGCGGGTCGCCATGCTACTGGGCGTAGCACTCGGTCACGGAACGAAGAACCGCCCCGTTGCATGCTGAACGAGGCGGTTTCGGGGGAGGGGTCTTAGAGAGACGCGAGGGTCGTGTCTACGGGGGGAAGGGTGTAAATACGGTTGCCGAGGCGCTCGATGGCGGTGTCTATGACGGTGGTGTTGACCGCTTCGAGGGCGAGAGCAGTTGCACCGAGATGCGCTTGGATGCGGACAACTTCAGCGAGTTGAAGCTGTTCTTGGTACGCCGAGTCCATGCCGACGTCCCAGTTCATGTCAGGGACTTGGACCATGGCGGCTTCTTCACGCAGCAGACCGCTGGTGAGGGTCCAGTCGTACAGGGCACCTTCGCTGAGGGACGCGAACTGGACGGTGTTCTGGCTGGAGACTAGGTCATCTATGATGGCGGCGTGCCCCGAAGTCTCGACGACGTAGGCCATGGCGCAGGGCCGGCCGCTTGCGTCGCGCAACATGCTGGTCAGTCCCAGCTCAAAGTCGTTCTGTGGGAAGACGCCGGCGCCGGCGTACTCGCGCAGGTTGTGGATGTGCTGGACGCGCTGGCCTGCGAAGTGTGTGCGCCACTCATCGCTGTAGTCGGCGACTGGCGGAGTGGTGAACACGGTATCGCCGAGTTCGTCAATGAGGTCGCTGTTGAGCGGGAAGTTGCGCGCTTCGGCGTAGGTGATGAGACCAGCGATGGCCGTGGTTCGTTCGGTTGCCGGATGTGCGCGCCAGGTGGTGGAGTGGAGCTTGGAAGCGGCGATTTTCGTGAGGTCTGGCTCTCTCGGAGCATTGGCCATAGCGGGGAGGGCGGCGGAAAAGGCGAGTAGGCAGATGAGTGTGGTGCGCATTCTCGGGGCTCCGGTGGGTGGGTGCCGAGACAACGCGACCGGAGGAGAGTTCTTACAAAACCTGCGCTATTTTCTCACCAGACGCACGACAAGATGGTTGTGCCCAAGATGCTAAACGCGCCTATCGACCAGGCAATGCTGAAAACTGGCTTGAGACCTGCCACCCAAAATGGAACGAAGATGGCCGATGCGATCAAGCAGGCCGGGCCGAGTGCCAGCATTGCCAGTCGTTCCCAATGCTCACCCGAATGCTGGCACGTCAGTACTTGCACTCCCACAAATATGGCTGGAAGGAGGGCAGCCGCGCTGAGCGTTGCGAAGACTGTGTGGATGAAGGCCTGTTGATTGACCTTCAAGACCGGCACTACTCGCGCTCACATCCGATGAGGTGGATGTACGGCATGGTCACGTCGACCTCTGTGGGGCCGCCTGCGGTAGCTGACTGACCTGACACGGTCAGAGCGTGGTTGTGGCTACCGGCGCTCGCAGACGTGAAGGCCGGAATATTAGTGTCGTGCTGATGGTTGACGCTGACGCCAGATGAGGTGAACGACCCAATATTTAGGCTGTGAGCATGGTTGCCGGCGTTGTCGGTGTTGTGGCGGACCGCGTAGGGGCCATTGTCTGTGCCCCAGGATGGGCGCCCACCCGATGGGCCGCCCGATACATTCCAGTCATCTTGTCGAGTCGCAATCCCGTGGCCATGGTTGCCGGTCGTGCTCGTGGCGGTACTCGGCGGATCGACGGCATGCGTGTGGTTGGCTGTCTGACTACCTGATCGCTGGTTCGGCGGGTCTACCGTATGCGCATGGCCGCCAGCGCTCGTCGATGTTGCCGTGGTCGACGTAACGGCGTGTGCGTGTCTTGGGGCCTCCGTGATGGTCCGTGTTCCACCGTTGGCAAGGGCGGCTCCGATGGTTTCACCGACCGCGCCGACAGAGCTAGTGGCCACCACGACCCTGCCGCGCATGGTGGCTTTTTCCGCCCATCCATTTGGACAAGAACCCTCGAAGTACGCGATGAGACCTGGGGAGTCGACCATACCTGTTGTGGCCATATCTCCAGGATCGGCCATCAAGAGGTTCGACCAGCCTCCGGGACGACAGCCTTGGAAGGCACCTCCGTTCCAGCGGATTTTGCCGTAGTCGGTCGATGCAGCACACGGGGCTGCTGACTCGGTCTGCAGCTGCAAATCACTGACCGTTACATCGCCTTCGACGCTGTCTGCCGTCAACGAACGTGCGGCCAATGGAACGCCGGACAACCGCTGGCGCGCACCGAGCGTCGAGTTGTCGATTCGCACTTGAGCGTACCGGGCCTGAGCCGCTATTCCACCTGGAAGAGGATTGGCCGGGTTTTGGCCGAGCTGGAGGCTGGCGAAGCCTTGTTCCAAGGTCGCGTCAAATGTTTCGCTCCACAGAACATTGGGGGTCGCATCATTCTCGAATAGCTCCACCGTGACTGCTCGGGCGCCACTGATGGGCGTTCCACTGGCATCTAAAACGCGGATCTGGTGGGTGAGAACCACATCCTCTGCGTAGGCAGGCAGCGCGATGAGGATAGAAAATGCAGCAATCATTGTGCGCATGCGAACTCCGGAAAAGTGGAGCCTAGTATACGGTATAGCGGCGCGCGACTTTTCTAAAGAAACCAAGTCACAATCACATAACGTCGGCCGCCAGCGACTCGGGTCACTTGGTGCGGGTATAGAAAGTTGGCGGGGAACAGGACTGCGCGTCCGGGCTTAGGGCGCACGGAGAAGCCTCCGTCAAAGAAAGTGAGGTTCCCTCCTCCAAAGTCGTCGTTCAAAAAAATGGACATCGACAGAGTCCGAGGGGCTTCCTCGAAGTGGTCGACGTGCTCTTTGTAGAATCCACCCGGTTCGTAGCGCATGAGGTTGTACCCCGTGTCGCTGCGCAGGCGGATACGCGGAAAGCGATCTCGGTAGGCACGTCCTAGGGCTCCCACAGTCTCGAAGATGGCGTTGTCGAGCATTTGTCGTGCTGGTGAGTTCGCCAAGGTGTCGGGTTTGGAGAGTTCAATTACGGCACAGTCGCGGATGGTCGGGTCAATCCGGTCGCCCGAACCGACACTGCCCAGTGTCCATGCAGTACTTTCGGTGAACTCAGCGAAGATGGCCCGAATGACGTCTTGGGAGAGTGCCTCGTCGACGACCATTATGTGGTCACTGAGTCCTAGGCCTGCCAACTGCGTGCGGTGCGTCACTCCAAGACGATTGCGTCCGTCCTGGGCTAAATGCGCGTCGTCTCCGTGAGCCCGTACAAAGTGAACGAACAGCTGGATGTGCTCACTACCTTCAAAGGGGAGGCGCCAGTGAGTGTGCTCGGGGCCGGCGTACACCGCTCCAGCTCCTAGCTCAGCGGTAAGCTCCTGCACTGCGCCGGCACTGTCTTTGACGATGAGCGGCCATGTAGGCCCGGTTGTAGATACGCAGATGGACACGCTAACTTCGCACTCGAGGCGGTCTGTATGGGCCGGTAAGGTGTCCTGGATTCCATAGACACGAAAGTAGGAATAGGTGGGCAATAGCGGTTCGCCGATAGCCTCTTGGACGGCCGGCAGAACCTCTTGCAGAATGGCGTCCATCAGCGGGTCGCCGTACAGCGCCGGCGCACCCGGCACGAGCTTGTCCGGTCGCATGGCGCCGGTCTCGTGGAGCGTGCGCGCGTAGGCGGTTGCCAGGCGGCAAGTCTGGGGCGTGAGCAGCCCCGGCAGAATGAACGGTGAAAAGGCCATGACCCATGGTCTCCCGCATTGGAACCTCGGTCAAGCCGTGGCTGCAGGGAGCGAGCACCACGTGTACCGACCCGCCTTCGCCAGTGAATGGCGCATGGACCCGGTAAGGGTGTCAGCGAAGACCGATGATTACACGACAACCTTGTCGTGAAACAGATAGCCAAGGTTCATGAGCAGACCCGCTCACCGGAGGTGCCATGCGACTGTTTCTTCTACTGACCCTGCTCTCTACAGCCTGTGCGACGACCATTCGCCCAGGTGAGGTGGGCGTGCGTACACAGTTCGGTAAGATGACCGAGAACAGTCGTGGACCCGGCCTTGCCGTGTACAGCCCGTTCGGTACGCGCTTCATTCGCGTTCCCATTCGTACGCGAAATGTTGAGATTACCTTGGACCTGCCCTCACGTGAAGGACTCAACGTCCGGGCCGATGTGAGCATTCTCTACCGCTTGGACCCGGCCCAAGTACCCGCACTCATAGAGACCGTTGGCGTGGAATACGAACGGTCCATTGTGATTCCCGTATTCCGTTCGGCTGCGGCCGACATGAGCGCTCGGTATGTTGCAAAGGACATGCACTCTGGCGAACGGTCGGCCATCGAACAGGCCATTCTCGACCGCATGACCGAGCAGCTCGGAGACCGGGGTATCGTTGTCGAGAGCGTTCTGCTCAAGTCGATTTCGCTTCCACCGGGCCTGTACATGGCGGTCGAAGACAAGCTCGAAGCGGAACAGCAGGCACAGCGCATGGAGTTTGTGCTGCAGCGGGAGGAGCTGGAGGCCGAGCGGCGTCGCATTGAAGCGGCGGGTGTGCGGGATTCACAGCGCATCTTGGCCGAGGGCCTGTCGGATGAGATTCTGGCGCTGCGCAGTATCGAAGCCTTCCAGCAGCTGTCCGAGAGCCCGAACGCGAAAATCATCATCACCGATGGTCGGCTGCCGTTCTTGATCGATCCGTTGACGCAGTAGCGACGGGTGTTTCGGCGCGGTGGGCAGATGGTCGCAGGGAGGCACCGGCCCATCGTGCTTTTTCACAGAAGCGGTGACTCGGGGACCCGTGTTCATCGGACTCCTACAGCTCATCCATTTCGGCCATATCGTCGGTACCATCTGCATCGGGCAATAGTGGATTGAGGTTGAACGCGACCTCGACGTAGTGTGGGACTCCGTCGCCATCTGTGTCCCACAATGCACGGTCCGTACCTAGTGTTGCTTGTTGGCCGGAGGACAGGCCATCTCCATCGGCATCCGGGCCTAGAGCAGTATCGGCAATCCGCCCACTGTCTAGACTGTAGGTGGATTCCGAGTAGTCATCCTCTTCGAATACGATGGTGCCAACGCTGTCGAAACCGGCATGTGCGGCGGTAATGAAGATCTCGGGGGCGCCGGAGTCCGTGCGGTACGAGAACTGGGTGTATCGATTTCCTATGGTCTCACCTTGGCCAACTGCGTCATTGCTCATGACGTCCGTCTGGCCGACTGCGAGTGGAATGGTGACTCGGTTGAACGGCCGGATGGCGAGCCACATGGCGAAGGTAGATGCTGGAACAGGACCGCGTACGGCGATGAAGGCAGGACCTTCCCATGCTTCGGGGCGGCCTTCTTCGTAGCCGCCATGGTCCCCCCACATCCACTCGCCTTGTGCCCACTCACCGAGGTCGCCGACCGCTTCAAGCGGGTGAAGGGCATCGTTGATGCCGTTGTTGTCAGAGTCGTAGAGCTGTGGGTCGTAGCCAAGGTCCAGCTCATTGAGGTCCCACAGACCGTCTCCATCAGCGTCGGTGTCTGCCTGAGGGACGAAGTCTGTGTCTGCTTCTGTGTCGGACTCGGTGTCGGTGCCGGTGCCGTCTAGGTACTCTTGTAGGTCGAGGATGCCGTCATTGTCGGTGTCTTCGCTGAGCGGGTCATGGCCGTAGAAGACGTTGAGGCCGTCGGGCAGACCGTCTGAGTCGGTGTCTCAGAGCAGTGGGTTGGTACCTAGGGCGACTTCGTCTTCGTTGGATAGTCGGTCGGCGTCGGCGTCGGGGCCCCAGTCCAATGGTGGAGACCCACCGATGGGTGCGCTCAGCGGCCCGTCTCTGACCCGAAGACTACTGCTTTGCCGGGGTTTCCTGCTTCAAGTCAGACACCGAAGAGCGGCGTATTCTCCGGCATTTGGCGTGTTGGTGGTGCTACGGTTTCACTAGATGACGACAGGTCAAACCACCCAGAGCCGGTGTCTCCGTTGTTCTGCAGAACCGACTCGGAACCCAGCAGGTCCCAGTGGTCATCGATGCCGTCTCCGTCGCTGTCTGGGTTCCGCGCGCTGAGTCCAAGCCCACGTTCGACGTGGTGCCACAAGCCGTCTCTGTCGGAGTCGCTGGGTGGCCCGTCGTAGGGGTCGGTGTCGGAGTCCGTATTGGGTTCGATATCTGGAGCTGACGGGGCGATGAGGCCGAGGGCTGCTGCGTCTTCGCCGGTTGGAGCGCTGCGGTCAATGGCTGCGGAGGCTCAGTCGCTGGGTGTGCAGTGTGAACTGTGGTCCGCAGTCAAGAGTCAGCTCCACTGCTGAGACGCGAGACCGCCTAGAGCGTGAGGTTGTAGACGGCGTACTGCGATTGCGCTGGCGCGATGTCGAGGCCTGGCCTGGCGGTATCAGCAGTCCGGACTACTATCGTGTGTTGAATCTCGACGGTGTTGGGGTGCAGCTTCCGCCCAATGCTGCGGGGCGAGAAGGCTGGGGCCCAGACCCGGACTTTGACGGCTTAGCGAGTGTGGATGAACGCCGAGCCGGCACCGACCCGCTGCGCATGGATACCGACGGCGACGGCGTGCCGGACTTTGCCGAGGCACAGCTCGGATTCGACCCATTGCTCGCAGACACGGATGGCGACGGTGTGTTGGATGGGGAAGAGCTGCTCATGGGTGGCACCGCTGACAGTCTCGATGGCGACCGCGACGGACTGTCGGAGCTGGGCGAGCTCGTGTACGGGACGGATGCGCGCCTTGCCGACACGGACGGCGACTGGTTGAACGACGGCGACGAGGTGGCACAAGGCTTCGATCCCACCAACCGAGACACGGACGCCAACGGGCTGCCAGACGTCTTTGAGACGGGCGAAGCCACCCGTTTGCTTGACATTCCAATGGGGCTGACCCTGGTAGATGCCGGCGACCTGGCACGCTCCGCCCAGCCGGTCGTCGAGGCATTGTTGTTGTACCGTACCGAAGAAGACGTTGTGGGGCATGTCTTCGACGGCAATAGCGTGAACACCGTCTATTGTTTTGTCGTCGCACAGACCTGGCAGTGCGTTGAGTATCGGTCCGGGTATTTTTCCCGCATTCACTACCTGGTCAACTCCGCCAGCGGCGGTTGGGTCGGCACGGTTCAAGCGTCAGGTGGAGGCTGGTATCTCTCAGATGTCGTCGCGCTTCGACCTCGTGATTGCCAATCCAGTGACGCACCCACAAGCCCTACCGACCGCGACCTAGACGGGCTCACCAACGGGCGGGAGTCGTCGCTGGGTACCGACCTGTTGTGCCCAGACACCGATGGCTACGGTCTGTACGACGGGTGGGAAGACCTTATTGGATTATCGCCGCTGGTGTACGACACCGCCGGCGACGAGCTGCCTGACCTGTACGCAGCCTTCAACCACTCGCACATCCGCGCTCTACGCATATCGGAAGACGACGACGAACTCGGCATTCCAGGGGAGTGGCAAGCGGGCAGCCATCCTCTACTCGCAGACTCCGATGCGGACGGCCTACTCGACCACGCTGAGGTGGCCTTGGGCACGGACCCGACGCTTCGAATGACCCAGCCAGGGGGACGGGGGACTACATCGACACCCTTGCGGTAGGCGCCATGCCGGTGTTTTCTTCCGAGCCGCTGCACCTTCACGTGCACACCAGCGAAGCGGTGCAGCAGCACAGGATTTGGAGTGTTGGGACGTACATACAGGACCCCTGGTACGGCCAAGTCACCGGACTGCACGTGGTTCAACAGGGCGGTGTGGTTCAGGCATGGCTCACGGGCCGCAACTACACTCGGGCCTCTGCATTGTCGTGCTTGGTCGACGGCCACATTCTGGACTGCGTCGACAGCGCGGACCCAGACGGTGTGAGCGTGACCGTTGTGTGGTCGCCGGACAGCGCCCAGCTCGTGGTGGCCCGCTCCCGTGAGCGTTCTTTTTACGGCTCCTCGATTTTGCCCTATATGGAGCGCTTCGCCGTGCAGATCTTGGTCGACTCGTGCACGCCGACTGACCCGAACCCTACTGACGGTATGCAGTGTGTAGACACCGATGGTGACGGGCTCTCAGACTACTTTGAGCGTCTTACACCGGGCTACGACCGCTTCCTGACGGACGCGGATTCAGACTCGGTCGACGACTACACCGAGCACCTGCGCGGAACCAATCCCGGCGCCTGGGACACGGATGGCGACGGCGTCAGCGACTACTCCGAGAGCCTGCTGGGCACCGACCCTGTCGACTCGAATGAGTGATGGGCGGGTTCGACCTAGGTCGTGGACGCCGAGCGCCGTCTTCGCTGTAAGAGTAGCAGTGGCAGTCCAGGCCACGAGACGCATACTGGCACGTGTGAGCAGCTCGACGGGGTGAGCCAGTCCTCTGGGTCTTCGGTGATGTTGGTCAGCGCCGGGTCTACATCTAGAAAAGCAATATGAGAACATTGTAGGCAGGCTTTCGGCTAAATCTAGGGGAAATCCCACCCGTGCGTTCATGCGGGTACAGCCTATCGCCGGCGGCGAACGCCAAGCAAACCCATCAACAGCAACCCGAGACTCGGAGACACGGTCACGGACTGGCATCCAGCGGAGTCAGCGTCGGAGGTGTCGCTGTCCGGCTCCTCGTCCAAGTCGGGCTGGTACGGTTCTTCAACAATGGTGGCAGCTGGATTGACGTCGGTCCACGCGGACCACTCTCCGGCAAGGCCTCCCGGAGTGATGCGTCGGGCGCGGACTTCGGCGTTTAGTAGGACGCCGTCGTCCTGGGCTATGTAGGTACACACCGGGCTACCCAGGACAACTGCGGCAATGGGTGTAGCGCCGCTCTGAGCTGTCACTTCGTCTCCGCGGACTTCATACTCAAGCCACTCTCCAGGCAGAAGAGCAGTCACCTGCCAGGTCGCGCTGTAGCCAGGGTAGTCCGCTTGTCGACTGTCGTAGATGGCACCGCGTGAGACGTCAGGGGCGCTTGGGATATCAAGCCATGCGTCTTCGTCACCGGTGGTGAATGCGGTCGTCAACATGTCGTCCACCAGGACATCCCACACGGTGTTGGGGGCCAGGGGCGAATCTGTCGCGTATTGCGCGCCGCAGTCGTAGGGATGTTTGACGCAGTCGACCGAGTACACCACCGCTGTGGTGATTCGCTCGCCACTGCTCTGCGCAACGAGCACCACTTCAGGCGGAGTCCGCGTATCTCCGCGCAATGTCACGCGGACATTGGTCGCGACCACCGCATGGGATGGCCATACGGTGAGGTCCTCCCTGTCTTGTTCGCAGTCTGCGTAGGCAACACAAAGAAGGAGTGTGAGAATCATCATGATCGGACTGTAGCGCCTCTTCCGGCAAGTTGCTGACGACCCACAGAGTGCTGTCATCGCATTTATAGAGCCGACGTAGACAACCAAGAAGTCTGTGGCTAGTTCTCCGCAATCTCGAACGTCGTCGCAAACCAGATGCATCGGTAGAAGGACGACGCGCCGAACTCGGCTTCATTTTCGTTGAACAAGCGCACGGTGTAGGTGTCGTCTGCAGAGATGGGCCCGAAGTTTTCGAGGTCCGGCATGTCGTCATTGCCATCGGTTGCGGTGGCGACAACGGCCCCGCCGCCATCCATAAGCTCGAGCTGCAGGTCGCCAGTTGAGCCGAAAATCGAGCCGTCACAGCGGATAGTCAGCCGGTCGCCGATGGTTGCGGGCATCTCAAACCAGTCTTCATCATCGGTCTCGCCGAGAGCACCCTGCATCCACACGCGGTTGTAGCGAAGACCGCTGTCTGTGGTGAGCGGCTCTACCGGTAAAGCCTGCACGTTTTCGGCGTCGTTTGGCTCGACTTCGAGGGTGTAGTGGTCGCCTTCAGCGCGGCTGCGCACGTACAGCGGGAACCAATGGTCTGTGCCGCCGCCGTCGAAGCCATCTGTTGCTTCAAGCGTATAGGTCCCGGCCGGAGCGCCGAAGTACGCGGCGGACCCATCTTCCCCGAGGTCGCGCTTGTCGGATAGGACGGTTCCTGCGTCGTCGGTCAGGGTGACCCGAATGCGCGCGTCCGAGCCTGGCAGCTCGTTCAGGCCGTACACCTCGATGGGTGCGTCGCCGTAGGGGATCTGAACGCTGATGTAGTCGACGTCTCCGGCTTCTTCGAGGTTCACGCCCACAGTGTAGATGGACGAGCCACTGGTGATGTCGATGTCAGCCGACGGGTTGTCTGCGGCATCGGTCTCGATGGTGGTGTTGGAGAAGTCGAGGATGGACAGCTGGTAGGAGAGGTCTCTGTCGTACGCTTCTTCGTCTAGGTTGAACCATGTACCGCGGTCTTGCACGGTGACGTACCAAGTGCCTGCGGTCGGAAGGTAGGCGTGGAGCACGCTGTCGTAGAGATTGATGCTTCCGGTTGCGAAGTCATCCACCCAAGCGTGAATGCCCCCGGATGCGTCTAGGACAGCGACGACCGTGTCGAGCTCTTCGGGGAACTCGGAGACGGTCTGGATGCGGACCCACTGCGGTTCGATGGCCTCAAACGCGTAGTAGTCGACGTCTCCGCGGGTCTGGATGACGCCTTCGGCGGACGGGCTGTCCTCAGGGTCGGTCGTCTTGAAGACCGTCGTGGCGCTCTGGATGTCGTTGTCGCGGTCGCCGAGGACACAGGTATTGGCGTCGCTGCAGATAGAAACAGCTTCGCACTGGACATCTTCGGTGCACTCGGGCGTGACCTCGGTGTCGCGGGTGTCATTGGCGCGGTCGCCACAGGCGAACAGGAGCAGGAAGAGAGTCATGGCGGCCTCGGGGGAGGCTGGACTTTACGCTGTCACCCTGCGAATGTCACCGCTATCAGAAGCAGATGATGCGGAAGCTTTGGTTAATGTGGATGGGGACACCACCCATCCCGTCAAGTTGGAGCTCGAAGGTCCTGGTATTGGTCACTCCGCCCCACACTGAGGCGTACCCATTACCGCCGTCTGTGGCGAAGGCGTAGCCGTGGCGAACGTAGTCATCTTCATGGTGTAGCAAGGTGCACGCGAACGACGGAATCCCGTTGAGGTTGAAGTACAACCTTCCCCAGGTGGTCGTACCGTTACCCGGTGTGAAAGCCAACTTGGAGGTGGCGCCTAGACCGACCGACGCCGTTCCGTCGCCGACTGCGAGGGTGTAGTCCAACCCGTCCGGCGCGGTGTAGTGGATGACGCCGTCGCCTGCGCGGTAGAACGACATCATTGTCGGGTACATCGCAAGCGGGCTTTCGTTGGTGGTGAAGCTTCCGGTAATCTCCAGGTTTCCACTCATCACATCGCCCGTGTTGCGCAGGTAGATGTCTTGGGCTGCGACCGTTGCCCGGGCTTCGGAGTCTGTGTACCGCGAATGATTTCGAGAATTGGTGTTGCCTTGGGAGCCGACAGCTGAGAGAGCCTCGCTGTCCGCGTAGCGCGTGTGGTGTCGCGGGTTGCTGTTCGTGAGGCCACCGGCCGCGGCGAGAGCCTCACTGTCTGCGTACCGCAAATGATTTCGCGGATTGGTGCTGACCTGGGAGCCGGCTGCGCTCAGCGCGTCGCCGTCGGTGTAGCGGTCGTGGTGGCGTGGGTTGGCATTGCCGATTGCGCCTGCTGCGCTCAGCGCATCGCCGTCGGTGTAGCGGTCGTGGTTGAGGTCGTTGCTGTCCGCGAGCGTTCCCATGGCAGCCACGGCATTGGAGTCTGTGTAGCGGTCGTGGTTGAGGTCGTTGCTGTCCGCGAGCGTGCCCATGGCAGCCACGGCGTCAGCATCTGAGTAGGGGTCAAGAATCGCCGGGTAGGTTGAGACGACCTCGGCTACAATACCGCTTACGTCAAGGTCTTCCACGGTTTCGCTGTTCGTGGCGTGGTCCGCAAAAGCCGCGAAGGGCACGGTGCCGATAGCTTGGCGGGTCATCTCTCCGCCGTCGTCGATCTCAATGCCGATGAACAGCTGCGATGTGCTGTGCACCAAGCTCCAGTCCAGGGGGGTGACCTCGCCGAGAAACACTGCGAAGTAGCCGTTCTGTGGGTCGACTGCGCGAACTTCGCTGTACAGCGCAGCACCACCGCTCTGCACGGTGTACAGGCTGAATGTCACATTGGCTGTATCTTCGATGGGCGTGCCGGACGTGTCGACTAGGCGTGCTTGTACCGGAAGGAATGCGGGCGCCGCCGCCTGTGCCGCAAGTGGGCAGCAGGCGAGTGCAAGGGCGATAAGGCGTGACATGGATCTCCCAGGAGAACCCCAGACTACCACGCGGTCAGGTGATCCGAATGCCTGGTTTGGACCATCGAGCCGGTGGGGGGCTACGATGGCGGACAGCTCGAGGACAGCAGCCTCACGGTGTATGTTTTGAGTCGCGCAGAAGGCGTTGCGTACCTCCTGTTCCTCGGGCCGTTGCACGCACTCCAGATTGTAGTCGCTGTGACCCTCTCCCCCAGCGAAACAATGATTGCAGCGGACGGCTACTACGCCGTCATTCTTGGAGTCGGCGCATCGTCACCCGATACGAGCGTGTTCTTACAGCACGGAGCGATGGCTCTGGACATTGATGTCAACGGCGTCAACGTTGGGACCTCACCACTCGGCGGCTACCCGGTTGTTGTCGCCCAACAATCGCTCTTGGCCAAAGAGGCCACGGTCCAGCAGCGCATCGCTGGCGCGGGGTTGAGCGAGCGAGTTCGACTGCCTGCACGACGGTCGATGGCATCAAATCTATGACCGCAACACCGGAGCTGGGTCGATTGCAGCCATCCGAACCCATGTCGACTCCGCCGCGAGCCTACGCGTGGTCACCACGCCGCAGCCAGCTGCTTGGGACTGCGTGTCTGTGAGCTATCTGGACCGCTCGTGGGGCAATGGCGCTGGGAGGCGTGTGCCACTCTGCGCAGACCTCACACCCCGGGCCACACAACCAAAACGTGAGCGGCATGTACTGGTCGACCTACGATCTGTGGACCAGCGGCCACGTCGACTACACCGAACGGACCGGCAGTGGGGAGCTGTTCTCTGGCATCTGGCACGCGGACGCCAAGGGCAGGTGGTTCGTCCGCTACTGAGGCGGTCACACTCTTGGCCATGCCACCGGCCCGCATAGAGGTCTGGACGATAGGGGGTCACCACACCCTCTTTGGACCGGAACCGAGCGCGATGAGCCGAGACGATGACATGCCCGACGACCCTCTTCCGGACCTCTACAATCCTGAAGCCTGGTGCACAGAAGAGTCCACCGCCATGCGGCAAGAAGAGACCTCCGAGCAGTGGATGATGCGCCTACTGATGACCGCAGACGCTCATGGAGACCATGACTTCGTCAACCGGGTTGAGCAGGCGATAGCGGGCCGCGTACTTATGGTTGGCCAGCCAATCGCCGAGGCCTAGACCACAAAAAGGGCGGAGTCTAAGACCCCGCCCTTCAGCGATTCAATCCTCTCAAGACACCAATCCAATGGGGGCGGTGCATCAGAGGCAAGAAACAATGACCGGAGCGTACTCCCGTGCGTGAGGGTGGCAGCAACACCAAATCTGGCGTGCTGCCGCCTTCGGACTAGCTGCAGCCGCTTGTACCGCCGCAAGAGACACACTTCAGGCATGAGCCGTTGCGAACCATGGTCATGGCACCACACTCCGTACACGCTTCGCCTTCGTAGCCTTGAGCTTTGGCGTCCAAGATGGCCTGGATGTTGGCCTTCTTGTAGATGCCCTTGCCGCCGCCGTTGCTACCGCCCACATGGGTGGTTGGAGACGCGGCACTGGTCTGAAAGACAGCCGGGGAGACGGAAGGAGGCGCGTCGACTTCGATGGGAGCGCCGCTCATCACGTAGTGATTGACAGCGATTTCCTTCTCTTCCGTCCACTCGATGTCTTCGTCTTTGGTGCTCATAGCGTCGTGACGGAGGTCTTCTTCTTCGACGTGGGCAAGATCGTTCCGGTCCATGTAGGTGATGGCCAGCTCGCGGAACATGTAGTCGATGACGCTCGTGGCCATCTTGATGCGGCCATTCCCGCTGACCATTCCGTTCGGCTCAAAGCGGCTGAACACGAACTGGTCGACGAAGCGCTCCAGCGGAACGCCGTGCTGCAGGCCGATCGAGATGGCGATGGCGAAGCAGTTCATCAGCGAACGGAAGGCGGCCCCTTCCTTATGCATATCGACGAAGATCTCGCCGAGCGTGCCATCCTTGTACTCACCTGTGCGCAAGAACACCTTGTGTCCGCCCACGTTGGCCTTTTGGGTGTAGCCACGACGACGGTCTGGCAGACGCCGACGCTTGGCAAGGTAGCGAACTACAATGCGTTCGGCGATTTCCGTCGGGTTGTTGGCCGGATTGCGCGGGCTTGGAGCCGGTGCACCTTCGCCAAGCTCGGCTTCGTCAACAGCGT
>JBLHSN010000138.1:0-14240 GCA_047626195.1 Myxococcota bacterium | reverse complement strand
TGCTGATCTGATTGCATTTGGCAATGTCGTAGCTCCATCCTGATGTCTGCACCAGATGCACGGCAAGCGCCTGTACCAAGTGTACCGACGGAGCGTGCTTTAGTGAACGATGAAGCAGCTCGGCCTGCAGAGTCGCGGAGCGAAATGGATGCCACATGGACACGCCGACGGCGGCGTCGAAGAGCGTCTGCAGTTGCTCAGCTTCAGACGGGGGCATTGTGGGCGCATCAAACTGCACGCGAAGCTTGTGGTCCCCGCTATGATGTGACCAGATGAGCCGGATAATCTGCCAGAGGAATCGCTTGGGTAGCCAGCCGGAAACCTCGGATAGTAGTGATTCCATCACCGGCAATCCCTCGGACTCGAATGCCGCGGCAAGAAGCAGTCCTGCGGCTCGGCGGCGGAGGCTGCGCCGTGACGCTCCAGTCGTGTCCTCGGCGAGCGCCAAGTACCGAACGGCGGCTTCACGTGCCCTTCGAGTGGCGTAGTGGGCGTCTGCAAGACGGGTGAGTTCGTTCTCGGTCAAGGGGCGTACTTGCTCGAGCTGTAAGAGCAATGCACGGACGGTATCGGGCTGGTGTTCAGCGGCTGCCACCGCTGTGGTGAGTACTTGTTCCGCGTCGTCAGACCGCCCAGCAGCATGCAGGTGGTGGGCTCGCTGTGCGGGAGCGACCAGGTGCTCGGCAAGCGCGCTGTGGGTATCCCCTAGTGCTTCTGGCAGATCTGTGGTGGGTAGGCTTATGTTGGGGTGAAGGGAGACCGACAGGCTGTCTCCGCCCACCGACCATTCCACGAAGCCACGGCTGCGCAGAAAGCCGAGCGCGTCCGGCAGGTGAGATTGGGAGAGTCGTGCGACTTTGACCAGGGTTCCCAGTGGAATGGGAGATGGACAGATGCTGAGAACGCTTAGGAGGGTATCGACGCCCGCTGGACTGTTGTTGAGAGAGGGGGGCGATGAGGTGAGGTCGTGCCCACTGTCTTTGTGGCGTTCCACGACGAGTGGCGTGGCCGCAATGGCGTCGCGAAGTGCGCGGAGAAACGGGGTGTCCGTTGACGTTCCAATCAAGAAAAGTGCTGGCGATAAGCCAGCTTGGTAGGAGGACACCAGCGCATCTCCCAGCAGGATTCCGCTCATGGAGCCCAAGGCATCCGCCCCTTGAATGACAACCGGGGATAGTGCGTGAAGTCCCCGCCCCAGTGCTTGAACACAGTCGATTCGGTCGGGGGTTCCGGTGTGCCTTGTTCGGACCGCGACGGAAGGAAAAAACCGGGCGAGCGCACTTTGGTCACCTGGTGTGCAGCGAGACGCCGCGTACTCGGCGAGTTCCTCCAGTCCTTCGTAGGGCATCAAGCGACCCGGTGGGCAGAGCACGTGAACCGGCTGTTGAGTCTGTGCGCGAAGGGACTGCAGGAGATTGTGCGTCGATTCTACTGGATTGCGAGTCGCCAGTATGTGGATGGATGGGTGGGGGTCAGCACTGACGGACGTCGGATAGCTTTGCGACTCCGACGTAGTGGATGTCGAGCCGAGGTGACGGCCAGACAACGAGCGTTGAGCCAGCGTTTGAATGCTTAGACGCATTGCTGGGTCGCGCTTTAGCAGTCCCTCGATCAGCTCCCCCAAAGGGTGCTGTAAACGCGCCTGGCTCATGGGCAGTGACCCAACGGCTAACCAATGAAGCGTGACACCCAAGGCCCAGGCATCCCACGCGAACGTGGGTGCATCGTCGAGCATGCATTCGGGTGGGGCAAACGCGGGAGTGATGCCCACCCACGGCAGTCGGATTCCGGGGCGTACAGCATGCCCCAGGTCCACCAAGACAGGGTTGCCGTCGGCTGAAATACAGATGTTCGCTGGCTTGATATCGCAGTGTAAAACATTGTTTTTGTGCAGGTGGGCAATGGCCTGAATCAACTGTTCCGCGAACGACTTCCACGTCTCGTCGTCCCAGTCCTGGGTACCCTCGAACACATCTAGGCTCGGACCTTCGTGCAGGTCCATCACGATGGCGTGGACGCTGGCCTGCCTAATGTAGTCATAAACCCGGGTGACACCTGGGTGGTCGAGACCAGCAATCAGGGAAAATTCGCGTCTAAAAAGGGGTCCGCTGTCGGTGTCTTCCAAGACCTTCACCGCGACCGGAAAGCCCAGAAGGGTGTCATCTGCGCGGTACACACGACTGGTCGCACCGCTTCCCAGGAGGACGGCGTTGTCGAATCGGGTCTGGTCGAGAGCAAGGGGGTGGGACATTTCACGTTCACGAAAGCGAGTGGTTGGTGCCGTGTGGCAAGACGCCCACTGTACTACATTTCTGTTTTTCAAGTAGGTCGGCTTGTCATTCGTGGGATCCTCTGAAAATGTGGTCCGCGTGATAGTCGAGGCTATTGGCACCCGGGTAGTGAGCACCTGGAACGCGTAAGATCCGGTATCCGATCAACACTTGGGTCGCGTCCAAGGGGCACAGGCTGTTTGAGGGCTGAGAGCTTGTGCGGGTCGCAAAGGCGGTCAAACAGAATGATACCAATCAAACCAACGACATGTTGCCGGTGGTAAACTCACACTGTTCCTCAGGTATCGACTGTACAGGGGTGAGGATCGGACTTGATCTCGAACCCGACGCTTTGGCGTGCCCAGTTCGGCCGCCACCTTCCTAGTAGTAACCAGTTACAACGTCGTCAGTTGGCGGCCGCCCGGAACGCACCCTAGCGCCGGTTTCTTCCATTAATCCCATCGCTCACCCCTGTAACGCCGATATTGACGGCACCTCCGACACGGGAACCGACGCCGTCGCCGACCTGTTTGTGACCTGTGATGCAAGCACAGTGGATGTGGGTATTCAGACCCCAGAAGTGGACTGTGCGCGCACACAGGAAATCCCCGGCGGCACCCGGGCAGATATTCGCGTCGACTGTACGGACTCTGAGATTACGGGGAACCAAGACAAACGGCACTTGGTGATGGTTCCGGATGCCATCACTCGCGATGCACTTTGGCTGCATGTTGGCAGCACCGCGGGTCGGCCGACCAACACCACAAACATCGGTGAAGCTGCGATGATGTCTGGGTATCGCTACATCAGTCTGGCGTATACCAATAACGTGAGCGGAACTGAACGGTGCCGGTGTCCACATGGTCCGCGTGCGCCCGAGCGCGAAGGCTTGGCCGGCTATGAACTTGTGTACGGCGACGATGTCACGGACTTCTTCGATATGGATCCGGACGAGGCCATTGTTCGGCGATTGCTTGCCTTGCTCGACGAGCTCGATGAACGCCCGCCCAATGGGGGATGGGACGTATACGTAGACGATGATGGTGAGGTTGTTTGGGACCTCGTCACAGTATCTGGCTTTTCGCAGGGAGGAGGCATGGTCGGACCGATCGCGCGAGACCATGGTGTAGACCCTACAATGTACTTGTCCAAAGGCGCGGCTGCTACGTTCACAGAACTCATCGACCCCGCTTCTACCCGGTCGTGTACGGCGCATTCGGAGTGCGATAGCGGCCTGTGTTACCCCCTTGGTGATGTGCAGTGCAGCGAGCCCGGAGACACTGCGTTCTGCTTGAACATTGTTCCAGCGCTGTACACCTTTGAGGGCGCGGATACGGATGGGGATGGCCGAGGCAACGGTGACGAGACTCAGCGAGCCACGCCAAGTGAGCGGCAGTTTGCTGTCATTCACCGGGATGAGCCGGCCTTTGGAAATAGTCCGGTCGTCTTCACGGCGTGGGGTATGGTTGATGTCGATGCGTCAACCGCACCGTATGACGCACAGGCGCAGCTCTTCTCCACCGACGCACCTCCTAGAGGCGATTGCTCGGAGCACCAGTCCATGGACGCCGATGCCTGCCAAGTGCGGGATGGGAGCGGTGGCCTGGTGGTTCGTGATGCGTGGCTGCATGCGATGAATGCGCTGCTGTAGACTCGATTTTAAGGGTTTTCTCGCGTAGCCCGAACGATGGGACGAGCTCCGTTCGCGTCGACGGTGACGGTGAGGACCTCGCCGTCCTTTGTGAAGCTCACGGTGTGGACCCCGACATTGTCGGAGTCCGCCTGCTTGGTCCATCCGTCGATAAATGCGCTATCAACGATGTCTGCGGCCACGTACATCGGATTGCCCGAGACCGTGGCTTCCAGGCCCGTGGCGGAAGCGTCGGTGACTAGCTGAACGTTCGGCAGTCCAAGAAATACCCACTCTGTGGGGACGGTGTTGGTGCCAATAGCGTCCGCGGGGGCTGGTTCGAAGAGGCTGCTGCACGCGGAGAGGGGGGCGCACATTAGGATGAGCATGAGCAGGGTGCGGTGTGTGGTGGCCATGGTCGGTGACTCCGAGAGGGGGCAGATGTTGTGGCGTCCGCCTGTCGAGGCTGAGCGGACTGGTAGGCTGTGATTGCGTACGGTATCGCGACCACAGGTCGCTTGTGGTGGTGGGCGTCAGCATCCGGCCGGAGTCGTCACAACATTCACCGCCGACACAATCGAATTTGCCGGCGGCGTGGAAGGGGAGCACGCGCAAAGACGGCGAGAAGCTGGATGGGAACGGCTCTTTGCATGGAGCTAGTGTACCTTAGGGGTGGTATGGCTCGCACCCCGCGAATCCGGATGGGCACGGGCGGGTCAGACCCCGCCAAGTCCGCAATTTACTGGGGCGAGGCGTTGATTGCCGTTAGCTCGACCTGCGCTCCGCGCGGCGTTGTAGAAATGGACAACTGTGAACCATCGATTCCGTCGAAGAACACCGTGTAGCCGTCAAATGCATCTTTTCTGTGCTTTTCCTTCCACCCGGAACCTTGGGCGTTTGCGACCGTTTGGGCGAGTACGGTGTCCGGTTCACCAGACACCGTGACAGCGATGTACTCGTCGGACGCGGTCACGAGGTGATCAATGCTGGGCAGGTCCCAAAATGCTCAGTTCCCGGGTACCGGGACCATTGGCCGTGGGGCTGTTGCCGGCTCAGGTGAGGGCGAGGAGGGCATCAAACCGCAACCCGCCAGTAGGGAGGCAATGGGGAGCAATACGCCACGATTCATGATGTGGCTGTATCCTGCCTGGTGCGGGCTTGGTCCTAGGTCACTGGTCTAGGGTACAAGCAGTGCAAACAACGTGGTCATCAACCCCTCCAACACGACCGTTACGGTCAGCATGGTTCCGTCTGCCCTCTGCAAGTACACCTTATGGCCGCCAAAAATACGTTTTCGTCGTTGTTCTTGGCCGCGGGCAGTGGGATGAGGATGGCTTTGGGCATGGACGCGCGGCCCACCTAGCGCGCACCCAACGAATTCGGCACGAGCAGATCGTACACGCCTACAGCGATGCTCAGTCAGGTTGACCAGCTGCATCGACATCGTAGCCACATCCGCGTGCCCACTGGAGCCGCGCATGCAATCATGCCTATTGCCATGAGGCTGTGAACGAGTCGAATCATTCGGGTAGTTATGTCCAGGTTCTCTCCTGCGCCAGCCCTTTGAACCTGCTCAGGCCCCCCGGCTCACACGGCTGGGATCACCGTACAACCGCCAATATTCATGCCCTGGCCGTGGCCCTGATTCTAGACGCGCCCGCCCGGCAGGGTGGCAATATCGAGCGTCTATTGAGACGAGACAAGCAACAATTCAACCAATATGGATTCTCTTTTCGGCGAGACCGTAACGGTTAGTAATGATCCATCCGTTCCATCGAAAAACACGGTGGTTCCGCCAAATATAGCGGTGCGGTCGACTTCTGTCCAACCAGCCGCAACAGCATTTGCGACGGACGTACTGAGAATCATTTCAATGTCCCCTGAAGCCAAAGCAGTGAAAGAGGTGTCCGATGACTCCACAATTCGCTCGACGGATTGTAGTTCCAAGAACGTCCACTCGGCGGGAATGGCCGATGGTGCGAGGACCGGTGCGAGGGGAGGAGCCGGAGTCGAGCAACCGACGGCGGATGCTGTGATCAGAAGCACTAGCGCGATCTTGAGGGACTGAATCATGCCGGCATGGTACCTCGCGAACCACCTTACGCCAACCCAATGAACGTGTAGCCGGCGTGTCGCATGCGCTATGGTTCGATAGGCTTTCGTTACACTCTCTTTGCTCGGAGAACGATTATGGGTGGAGAAGTCCTACACCAGTCCCCTGCAACGGTCGTAGTCGTCGCAAACGACGTCACTGTTGGGCTGTGTGGAACCGACTTTGGCGTTAATGCGTCGCTGATTAGCTGTGGGACGGCGTCTTGTGTCCAACAACGTGGATGTAAATACTCACTCTCGGTGAGGCCATTGCGTTGACGAGCTCTTGCAGCGCCCTGTGCCTGTTTCTCGCATTGCATGGCGGATGCTGTGACCAAACGAACTGTGGGTAGAGAAATGTGTCGGTAGTCGGAAAGGGAGGTTGATTTGAGTGCGGAGCCATCTTGCGTGGAAACGATTTCACTTACGAAGTGGTCAATCGGGCCGTGACTTGACGGCGGAGAGATTAACAGTAGGACCTCTTCGAGTGACTGTAATGGATAATTGTGAGCCATCCTCGCGTAAAAGGTTTGCGGTTTGTCCGGCAAGGGCATCTCTTGTGTTTTTGAGAGTCGATACTTACTCTACGGACTGCGATATGGCCGAATCGAGGACGGAATCGATATCTCCGTGAACGGAAACGCTTACGTAACTCTCCGATTGATTTATTACCTCTTCCACAGGTGAGGGACTGAGGAAGGCCCATCGCTCTTGCATTGGAGCCAGCATCGTCGTTGGAGCTGGCAGTATTTGCAGGCCGGCCCACCCGATGAGGAAGGCGGCGGTGAAAATATACGGGGGTCTAAGCATGCTTGCACCTGACTGGCGACCGACCCTACGCGAACCCAACGAATGGGTAGCTGGCGTCCCACACACGCTATGGTTCAACAAGGCTTCCTTACACTCTCTTTCCTCGGAGAAGAATCATGGGTGGAGACCAAGAACACCTGAGCTCTGGACCGGTCCGGGCACCCGTTTGTGACATCGCTGTGGAGCCTTGTGGAACGGACTTTGGCAGCAATGCTTCTCAGCAGGGAGTCCTGGCATCATCTGGTGCGCCTCCTCCTAGTGGTGGAGGGGCTCCACTGACGCCGGAGCAGCAGGTTGCCAAGACTGCTCTGACCACGGCTATTCTGCGCCGCTTGGAAGAGCCGGTGCCCGACTTGGCCATGGACCTTAAAAACCTGATTCGCGAGCAGCCGGATCTGACCGTCCGTCAAGCCGTTTGGGCGGATTCTACATTCCGCTCCAATGCTGCTTGGGCGGGGCAGACCCAGACGCTAGAACAGTTGTTGCGGGATTTGTCTCCGGTCGAACGCTTTCGTCGTGACCTAGTGTCCTGCACAGGACGAGCGGGCGCTAGTGATGAAGCGCTGCGAGTTGTTGAGCAGTGGGTCGCCAGCCATCCTGGGTTTTGTGATGCTGCAATTTCCGAAGGGTTGTTGGACACCATCGCAACGGTGATATTTGTTCCGGACAAGGAGTACCGTGCGATTGCCACACTGCTGTTTAAGGGGCAGTTACCAACGGGGGCGCACGCCAATTTGGAGCAGGCCATTGCTGTAGGAGACAGCGATAAGTTCCTTGCGGCTTGGATTCCACTTCTTGCCGACCCGACTGAAGTGCTGACAATGGCCGACAACCCGAGCTGGCTTCACCGGGTTGAGACCAAGCTTGGTGCAGACATCTACCAAACGGTTTTGTCCGACGTTGCCCGACTCGATCGAACGCAGACGTGTGAATCGGTCTTGCAGGACCTTGAGGAGCTGGTCAGTGATTGTTTGTCGGGTCTACAGGAGCTGAACGACTTCTTTCACGTTGAAGATGCGCCGGTTCTGCAGGCCATCAAGATCTACTTTGGCAAGCTAGATGGTCAGCTCAGCGCCTACGGCGTGGCGGACGAGGTCACCAAGCGGACTGTGCTCAACACGGCCCGTTCCCGGTTGAAGGATGCGTGGAAGGCGATGCACGGCACCGAGCTTGTCACCAAGCTCGGCAGGGGACTCTCCGAGTCCACTGTTGGTGAAGTCAATCGACTACTCGACACTGACCTCACCATTGGTGACGACACCGCTGAGCCGGGTGTGCAGGCACTGGGGGTTGATACCGTCCTTGCAGACCTTATTCGCGCTCAGGCGGCAAGCGTGCGTGTGCGGTTCGATGTCACACTCTGGGTGGACGACACGGCCGCTGTCCAATCCATCCGAGATGCCCGCGAGGTTTTTCGGGAGCACATTCATCTCAGTGCGGTGGGGGTGGCTGATGAAGGCACGCGGCTCTCAAAAGCGATGCAGGACCTACGGCATACCTACGACCAGCAATACGAATCGTCTCTCGTCAATGATATCCACCACGGTGTGGATGACGACGGATTGGCCAGAGAAGCGCTTCAGCTGATTGGGCACCGGCTTGACCCCAATGCCCGATTGATGTCCGCGGCTGTCAACCAGGCTGGCGTAGACAATATGGAGGGGGTGTCAACCACGGTCAGCGACCTATCTGACGCAATGCGAACGTTGGCCGAACGTTTCCATGACCAGTTGGTGAATGTCACCTGGGTCAGGGATAGCAACGTGTTGTCGTTGTGTTCGGAGTTCCAATCAGCAAACACGATCTATGCGGATACGGCCGGGCCTAGTCAAGAGGATGATTCGGCAACGTGCGACCCCTCTCGCGTTTCGCCGCTTCGGTTTTTGGAGAACCACTATCGGGCGATTGGTGGCGATCTGCGGAGTGGGCTTGCAGGAGGTGGATTGGATGCGGTTAGCGCCGATACTGCTTTCGCGCGGTTGGGATTGACGGGTAGTGTGGAAGCTGTACGGGCAGATGGAGATGCTCGGTCGGCGAGACACATCTCCGCGAGAGACGGGCTTGAAATTCGCATTGAGCGAATTTTTAGCGCCGTTTTGGCCTTAACAGTACCAAACTCCACCAGTTCCACCACTTTGGAAGATGAAAAGGTAGAGCGTCGTAGGAGGCTAGTGAGAATCGGCGGATTACTGCAGCAATACGTGGAAGAGAGCCAAGCCCTCACCACCGTCCTCACCTCCGAAAACATCACCGCCACCCCCAATGTCTTCCGCGAAACCACCGGCATTGACCTGCCAGACCTGCTCTCCTTGCACCTGCTCACCCAAGCCGAATGCACGGCGGCCGGCGAAGCCGCAGGACTTATCCCCGGTCTCGTACAACCCCGCCGGTCCGCTCCCAAAGACATCACACTCGATGCGGATGACGAAGCCCTTCAGTACGAAATCACCGAGACCATGTCCTACGATTTCAGTCTGCCGGTAGCTGAGGCCCGCGCCCGGGAGTGGTATCGCCAAGGGGGGAATGACGGTGCCTCCGTGGTCAACTTCAGCGAGTCGGGCTCAGCCGAAGAAAACCGAATTGTTCGTGAAGTGTTTCGGCGACTATACGGCTTCGAGGTCGAATACCTCATCCATCGGCGTCTCGGTTTCACGGACGGAGCGGAAACGGAAATCGATGCCCTCGACGGGGGCGGTATCCATGGGTTCGCGACCGAAATTGCCGCCCACACAAGTACGGGCGACCAAGGGCAGCTCATTGCCTGCGTCATGCACGCCTCACAAGCCGAGCTCGACCAACTGCTGGCAAGTGGAGAACTCCTCCACAAAATCCGAAGCGCGTTCACGCAAGAAGTCTATGACCATGTCTACCGGGTAGCGACCGGCCAACTCAGCCTAGGTGATGTCCTGCGCGAGAATGACGCGGGTGGTTGGCATTTTTGGATGGACTTTGGGTCCGATGAAGAGGGGGCTACCAGCGGTACTGAGCAGTTCATCAAGTACGTAAAGCGCCGCTTTGACAACGGGGGACTCGCCGAGATGCCGGCGTCTGAACAGTCCATGTTGCGCGGCATCTTTCTGGATGGTGACACCCAGGCCATGCTCTCGCAGGAGTTCAGTGGCGGCGACTTGCTTACGCTACGCCAGTTGGTGCTGCACGGCGGCGAACGCACCAAAGATGATGAGGTAGAAGTCGGATTAGAAGCCGCGACTCGCGGTCGTGCCATGCTGGACATGCTCGCGGCGCTCACTGTGGAAGAACGGCAAGTCAAGGTGCGAGATGTTGGCTTCATGCAGCGGTTGGCTGGACTGTTGAGTCCGTCTCAAATGGGCGCGGCCATGGGCATTCTAGCTGCTGCCCCTGGTGAAGAGTACGACTACCAACTCGACAAAGCCACTGCTGAGAACGGGGTAACACTCGACGAAGATGCCCTGATGGAAACCCTTTTGGGCATGCCCATGGACGCGCTGTACCGACAGTCGCTGGACCGTGTATGGGTGGGCACCACCTCCCGCAGACTCACCTCTGAGCAACGCACGGTGTTTGCGCATCTGATGGCCGAGTCAGAGCGAATGTTTGGTCCCATGACCGAAGAGGAAACAACAGGGCAAGACCAGTCCTTGGTAGACGACCCATTGGGCGGCGCGTGCTCTCCGGGAATGAGTGCGGCCATGGTCGAGCGGCACCGCCAGCACTTCCTGCTTGTCCACTCCACGCGGTTGAAGTTTGGCGCTGTACAAGGGTCTGTGGAGCTGTTTCCAGCACTCCAGAAGGCGTACAACGAAAAGGGTGAGGTGGCTACGGACCCACTAGTCCCTGGAGCCAAAGAACAGTTGTTCGGCAATCCTGAACGGGCCCTGCTGTGGGCCGAGTTCGGGGTAAAGGATGCCATGACTGCCCAGTTCGGTGCGAGCAACGAAATGTACGTCATTGCTGAGAATGCGCTGACTCTCGGCATTGACCCTTCACGGGCGTCACTCCAGTTTGCTTTCGGCACGTTTGGCTATTCGTCGGAGGTCGTGAATGCGGCAATCGCTGGCGTTGGTGAGGCTGAGCTCATCGGAAACTGGTCGAACATAAGCAAGCCGGGTGAAGTGGCTGGCGGGGCATCCCTGAAGCAAGCATATGATGAGTATTGCCCAGTGTATGACCGATATTCGGTTGCCGCCGCGGACAGCTGCGTAGACCCCGTCCTTGAAGCCGAGTACGGCGACGCCCTCGCGCGGTTCCGCATGTTCCCGTTGGACGTGTCTGCAACGTTGGCGGAAACGCTGCGGAATAATGATGGATGGGAGTGGTTGAACGGTACCTCTGCTCGGGATTTCTTGGACTTCAAGATGGAGGCACGCAAGGCAATTTTGGGTGTCTCTGGCACTGCCATCGCCCAAACCCTGGGCATCCCAGAGACGGACCCGGTGGTAGCGATGCTCAATGGCGTCGACCGAAAAGCACGCTCCATTCACTCCCATCAAGCAGACGCTGCCCGCCATCAGGTCGACCAGCCTTCTATCGCTGACTACTTCACCGACACCGATGAACAACTCGCGGTCAGCTTCGCGCTGTATTCGGGCGAAGTCGGTGAGTCTGGCATTGCCCAAGACGGTGAGCTGGCCGGTGAAATCACGGCCGAAGAACAGACCACCATCCAAGCCCGTCTTGATCAGTTCAATGTGGACATTGGTGAGTATCGTGCCGCAAAATCGGCCTGTGCAGAGGTAATGAAGTGGACCGCGATCGTGATTATCGGTGCGATTGCGACGGCCCTGACGGGACCCGGTGGTCCGGGAATTGTTGCGGCCATGCTTACCGCTGGGGCTCAGGCCACTACGGTTGCGCTGATCAACGAGGCGGCACAGGGCCAAGACTTTGACCTTGGTAAGGAGGGCATCCGCTCCATCATCAAGGAAACGGCAATGGCCGGTCTCACGTCTAAGGGGTCAGAGTTGTTTAAGAGCTTCGCGGCGTCGTCACCGTTGGCCCAGTCGGTGATGGGAAAGATGGACCGTCTGTCGGAGTTGTCGGACAAATTTGATGACCTTGCTAGAAATATACCCGGCATTGGCAAAGAACTTGGGGAGATTGGTTGGCAGAGCATGCGAGCTGCTACGTCATCCCAATTGGGCGCGCTGACAGATGCTGCGTTCTCGGCTGTTGACCCAATGGCGCTAAGCTACGGGTTCGATTACGGTTGGGCGCAGGGCGAGCGAAGCTTCGAGTCGTATCTTGATAATATGGACGAAGCCTTTATTGCCAAGTTCAAGCAGGAGATGTTCACCCGTTCTGTTGGGGCTGCTCGTCAGCGAATGCAAGGTGGGGCCCGTACATCCGTGCTCCCTGGAATGGAAGATGCGATGCCTCAACCGGAAGCGCAACGTCAGTCGCTACTGGCTTTTCTGCGCGGTGACATCACGGAGGCCATGTTCAAGCAGGTCGTTAGGGACGGTGCCACGCGGGTGAGCAGCGGCAATATCTTCGAGAGTTCGTCTTGGGACGATGACCAAATTGGCTCGTTTATGCTCACGTTTGCCAAGGGTCGCGCCGAGAGTTGGACGACGGAAGTGGCGGAAGGTATCGCCGAGCGGGACAATGCTGGTGTTATTGCAGCGGCGAAGGCTGAAGTACGCGGCATGACCAACGACGAAGATGAGGCGGGCCGAATGGAGGCAATGTATCTCGCGGCGTTGCAGAGCCACTCGGGGGATTTTGAGCTTACCCCGGTGAAGTGGCACGAGATGTACTGGCGGCCTTTGATTGCCCGTCTTCCCCGCGACCGCCGGTACAACATAGATGAAGGGAACGCGCATCAAGAGTGGGTTTTGTCAGACCCGGCTAGTGCTGAAGCGAGGTCACGGCTTTCAATGGAGGAGTTCCGAGAGCGCCGCCGATTGGCGGGCAATGAGCGTACGTCCATCTACGCGAGCCCGGAGTTCGGTGCGCTATCAGCCGAGCAGCAGCATTATTATCGCGCCTACTTGGACGACAACGGACGGGCGATGGACGAGCAGCAGGCATCGTCAGAGACGACGATGAATCTGACAGACACCGCAGGTCATCAGCGCTTCTTGGATAGCTTCCGAGAGACCAAGCGACAGGTGGCAACCCCTGTACTCAATGGGCTGACGGAGCATTGGAATCCGGACGACCGCCGATCGGTCCTTCGGGCGCTAACCACTACGGACGCCGATAACTTGCCGGAGCTGGAACTGCGCGCGAACTGCGCCGCCAACGGCGTTGCCCTTGAAGCCTGGGCAGAGCGCTGGCTAGCCGCCCGGAACGCACCCACACCACGCCCTCTTGAGCGAGAAGTCGTGTACGGAGAATTCAATGCCCCGTATTGAACCGTCCGTCGTCCTAGCCAACGCACTGGATGCCGTGCACATCGAATCACCGGCCCTCATAGACATTGCCACCAAGCTCCCTGTAGATCTCGGCCGTGGATTCTCCGTCCATACAGACGGCGAGTTCCTGGCGCTGTGGTGTGAGGTCCGAGTGGCGGATGTGGTCGCGAGCTTGGCCACCATTGGCACCGCAGTCCCGTGGGCTCCATCTGGTCCGGGTTTAGTGCGCTTCGGGCAGCGCTCTGGCATTCCTTCTGTGTCCGCTGAAGCCTTGTGGGAGACGCGAGAGCCTGCTGAAGTGTTTCGTGCGACGCTCCGGTCGTCTGGATTCGCTGACGTTGCCGCAACGGCCCATAAACGCGTCCTCGGGCGTCTTCATGCGGATCCATCGAGCCGTCGCGGATGTAGGCAGACACGACTTGGAAGTGAGGTAGGAGCCGTGTTCGCTGTTGACCACGTCATCTCCAGTTCCGAAGCTGTTGAAACAGCGCAGCAAATCGCGTTAGCTGCTCGTACTTTTGGCGTATCGCAGCGTCAGATGACTTGGTTTTTGTCTGCCATGCCAGCTTTGTGTCCTCGGCCGATGAACCTTGTGACCGCGACCTTCGGCCTAAGCCCACGCGGACTGTTACCTTGGATGGACGTTCGTATTGCGGATGTGCCCATGCGCTCGGTGCTCCAGTTGTACCGGCAGTTTTCATTGCTGGAAGAAGGCGCTGCAGCGAGGCTTGGGGCATTGGCGGCGGCGATGGGACACGAGGATGAAACCGTAGATGGGCTGCACATCGTACTGACGAACGAAGAGCCTCCACGCTTCGCGATTGACCTCGCTTATGCTGGCTAGCACGTCGAATGTTCCGTTATCCCCCGAGCAAGGTCCTTCCAAATTCCGAGGTGTGCGGCTGCACTCCAGTGGAATGATTGACTGGGGAGATTAAATGTTTCGATACAGTTTTTTGGTGTGGATGGCCGCTGGTTCGGTCGCGTTGGCAGCCGACACCGACGGGGACGGATGTCAAGACGAATTCGCTGCGAATGGCGCGTGTGTAGACGTCAACGCGACCGTAGACGGCACGAGCACTGTGGGCGCAAACGCGTCCG
>JBLHSN010000137.1:0-14353 GCA_047626195.1 Myxococcota bacterium | reverse complement strand
TCACTGAGATCTTCGATATTGCCGGCGCTGAGACAGACATTGTCTTCTTCGCCGACAACAGCTCGTCGATGCAACGCGAGCTGGTGAAGCTGAGCCAGACCTTCGAGTCTTTCCTCACCCACATCAACGACGCCAACCCGCGCTGGCGCATCATCACCGTCACCGGCGACGACGGCTGCTCGACCTCTGGCGTTCTGGCGCAAGACACCCCGAATGTCATTGACTTGTTCGGCCAAGGTATCCAGACCTCGCCGCAGGACACCAGCTCGGACGAGTGGGGCCTGTTCATGGTTCGCCAAGCTGTGCTGAAGTCGGCTCCCGGCTTGTGCAACGAAGGCTTCATGCGTCCAAACGCAAACCTTCACGTCGTCTTTCTCTCTGACGAACCCGATACGTCTCCCGGTTGGGAAGCGGGTGGACGTTACTGGCAGGACTACGTGACCGCCATCACCGTCGCAAAGGGAGATGCCGAGAAGGTTCGCTTCTCCGCTATTGTTGGCCCAAGCAACGGCTCTTGCCAAGATGCCGAACCTGGCCTTGGCTACATTGACGCGGTGAACGCATCCGGCGGAGAAGTCTTGTCCATCTGTTCGGATTGGACGGATGACATCGAGATTCTCGCAGACGCCTCGATTCAGCAGGACACCTTCCCGCTGCAGCACGAGCCGTTCGTCGAGACCATTGGCATTCGGGTGAACAGTGAAGACCGCTTGGAGGGGTGGACCTACGACCTCGATTCCAACAGCGTCATCATTACCGAAGACATTCCCTCGGGTCGTGACGAAGTCGTGGTGAGCTACCGCGGCTACCTCACGGTTGAGGTTGAAGCCGGCGCAGACGAGTGATGGTTCTGCTGCTAGCGCTGGCCGCTGCCGCGGATGGTGACCAGGTGGGTGGTGTTGTCATGGGGCAGACCGCAGATCTAAGCTCGTATGAGTGCCGTGAGAATTCCTGTCAGAAGCGCGGCAACGTGGGGGGACACAACGGCACTTGGGCTGTGAAGCACTGTGGTGGCGTGGTGACAGGGGCTACGTTTTTGGTGACCTTCGTCCCGAATACGGGTGTGGCGGCGAACCACTTCCAAAATATTGCCACGCACGTTTCGAACCCTGAAGCAGACGCCCACGTCGTGCAGCAGCAGTGGGTGGAGGCGCTCCATGGGAGCGGTTGGCAGACCCATACCGAAGAGCAAGAGGCGGGTGGTTCCGAGTGGATACGCTTGGTCTCCACTCCCCACGCCCGCCTCATCCGCGTACGCTCTCGCGATGTTGCTGGTGTGATTGCGTTCACCGTGTCCATGGTGGCTTCGGCAACAGACCCGAGCTGTCCTCGACCGTGACCCGCGTTCTTGGCATTCTCAACGTCACCCCGGACAGTTTCTCCGATGGTGGCAAGTACCTTGAGCCGGCGGCGGCGATTGCCCACGCCGAAGCGCTGATGGAGCACGCAGACGGTCTCGACATTGGTGCCGCCTCGAGTCACCCGGACAGTCCGGTAGTCGGTCCTCTCGGCGAGCTTCGTCGGTTGGCACCAGTATTGGACGCGCTTCGCCAGACTGATATGCCGTTCAGCATCGATACCTTTGAGCCCGAGGTTCAACGGTGGGCCTGTGCGCAAGGGGCGAGCTGGATCAACGATATCCACGGCTTTCCACACTCCGAGACCCGGCGCTTCTTGGCTGACCATGATGTGGGCCTGATTGCGATGTTCGCGGTTCAACAGCAAGGCAACGCGACCCGAGTGGCGACAGAGTCAACGTCGATTGTAAAGCGAGTGACCGACTTCTTCGACGAACGCATTGGCGAGCTCGAGCGGGACGGCGTGGACCGCTCCCGTGTGGTGGTGGACCCCGGTATGGGGTTCTTCTTGGGCTCCGGACCCGAGCCGAGTATCGCTGTTCTTCGCGCGATTCCCATGCTTCGGGAGCGCTACGGACTCCCGGTCTTGGTCAGTGTGTCGCGCAAGTCTTTTCTGCGCCGGCTGACCGGTGTCTCGGTGGACGCCATGGCCCCAGCGACCCTCGCCGCAGAGCTTGCGGCCGTGAGCCAAGGGGTAGAGTGGTTGCGCACCCACGACCCGGCGTCGCTTCGCATGGCCATGACCGTTCAACGGGCCATCTTGTCATGATGTGGCTGCTGTGGCTTGTTGCCTGCAGTATGCCATCGCCGGCCCCGAGTTGGCGGACCGCCGTAGCAGAGTGGCACTATGAAGACCCGCTGCCTGACGTGCCTTTGATAGACCACACGGGTACGGCCCGTTCGCTGGCGCAGTTTCGCGGACAGCACTTGCTCATTGGCTTCATCTACACCGCTTGCCCCGATGCGGCGGCCTGTCCGATGACGACCGCGCGAATGGCAACTATTCAACGCCGCCTACCAGAAGCCCCCGCACCGCTACACCTCTTGTCACTCACGCTGGATCCGGCTCGCGACACGCCCGAGACATTGACCGCCTACGCCCAGACCCATGGGGTGGATTTTCAGACCTGGACGTTTGCGACGGGTGAGCCGGCACTCATGATCGATGGCCTGCCGTCGCTGTTCAATGTGCTGTCACTGCCGGATGCAGATGGGACTTTAGACCATACGATAAAGCTGGTCTTACTGGATCCATCGGGGCGCCAAGTTGCCGAGTGGAAGGACAATGTGGTCACCGCCGATGATGTGTTTAGGGCCATGGCTCCGTCGCCATAAAGCGGCGTAATGCCCCCAAGCGTTCTAGCGCGCTATGCTCCCGCCCCTCAAGGAGAGCACGTGGACGCCAATGTCAGTGAATGGCTGCACCTTATTGCCCGTTGGACGCACGTAATTGCGGCCATTGCTTGGATTGGACACGCGTTCCTGTTCAATGAAATCGAGCACGCCCTCGTCCCGCCAGAAAAAGGTGACCCACGGAAGGGGCTCGTCGGCGAGATGTGGATGGTTCACGGTGGCGGCTTCTTTAAGGTTGAAAAGAGCTTTGCGTGGCCCAAACACCTGCGCGGTGAGCTGACTTGGTTCAAGTGGGAAGCAGCGATGACCTGGCTCAGCGGCTTGGCTTTGCTCATCCTCATTTTCTGGTCGGGTGGTGGTATCTACCTCATCGACCCAACTGTCGCCGATTTGGCGCTATGGCAGGCTATTTCGGTCAGTGTCGGAACCCTCGTCTTGGGCTGGGTGGTGTACTCAATACTGTGCCGGACATCGCTCCTCGGAAAACCGCTTCCGTTCGGCCTGGTCTACGGTTCGTTCATCGTGTTCATGGGCTGGGCACTGACGAACTTATTGTCCGGTCGGGCCGCGTTCCTTCACGTGGGCGCCATGATTGCGACGGTAATGGGCGCCAATGTGTGGATGGTCATCATTCCACGCATGAAGCGCATGGTCGCGGACGCGAAGAAGTCCGGCATGCTCGATGTCGCACTGTCCTACCAGGCAAAGCAGCGGTCGCTACACAACAACTACTTTGTCTACCCGGTCATTTTCTTGATGTTGAGCAACCACTTCCCGAGCATCTACGGACACCCCCACGCTTGGGTTCTGCTGGCTCTGGTGGCCTTGCTCGGCGCGTCCGTCAAGCATGTGATGAACGTGCGCGGCGACGGCATGGGACCCCGTTTGGCCCTGTTAGCGGCGGTTCTGGGGGCCTTCATCTTGGCTGGGTACAACCGCATGCCTCAGGGGGAAGAGGCGCCTATTGAGCCCCTCGTCGCCGGTGAGACTCGAGTGATTGATGCCTCGCAAGTGGCCGAGCTGACCGGTATTGTTCAGTTTACCGGCGTGGTTCCGCCGCTGGAAGAGCTGCGGCTGTTTAATGGCTGCGAGAGTGGCGTCACCGAGCCGCTGTACGCCGATACCTTCTTGGTCTCCGAAGACGGCGGTGTGAAGAACGCCTTTGTGTGGATTGAAGATGGTTGGCAGCAGTGGACGATTCCTGCGGCGCCCGAGAATGCCATCGACATCAACCAACAGCAGTGCATCTACGACCCGCACGTCACCGGCGTCCGCGTGGGCCAGACCGTGCGTTACCTGAACAGCGACGCCCTGCCGCACAATGTTCGCACGTTGTCAGACAGCAATGCCACGTTCAACGAGATGATGCTCCAAGGAGCCGCGCCCGTCGAAAAGGTGTTCCGCCGCCCAGAAGTCATGGTGCAGGCCAAGTGCGATATTCACCCGTGGATGGCTGGCTACGTCGGCGTTGTCCCGCATCCGTGGTTCGCGACTACGTCGGACGATGGAAGCTTCAGTATGGCTGGTGTTCCGCCAGGAACCTACACAGTGAATGTGTGGCACGAAGAGCTTGGATTGCTGTCGCAGGGCCTCACCATCGCACCCTCGACCGATACCTCGACAGACTTTTTCTTTGGCGAGCAGTAGACCTGTGCGTTGGACCCTCTTGGCAGCGCTGTTGTGGGCCGGAGCCGCTCAAGCCGACTGGCCTGTGATTGGTGAAGGTGGGCGAAAAACCTCACGTCATGTCGAGCCCGCCGAGCTCTTTGAAGACGTCGAAGTGTATTGGGGAGACCATGAAGCGGTCTCGTCCACACGGGATTTGGCATCTATGGCTCGCGCTGTCGGTGAGCGATTGGACCGCCAAGAGCGTCAGGGGCGTCCTGCACCTCACGGCATGATGGACGAACTTGGGATTTCGGCGCAAGATGTCCGGGCGACCCTTAGGTTCGTCTCCGACATCGCACGCGAGGACCGCGGGGAGAGCTACCAGCGGCTGTCCGACCCCGAGTGGATTGCTGCGCATTTCCGAGTGCTCCGTTGGCACTCGGACCTTGAGGGGGCCCGTCAACACCGGGTCCGCTTGGCAGACGGCCAGATTCGGTTGACTCGCTACTTGGCGTACCGTTTCCCGGGTAGTCGCCAGCCAACCACCGAGTTCGATACCGCGCTGTATAGCTTGCCTTCAGACGAGACCGGGCTGTCGTCGGCCGCGGCTGGCAGTACCGTAGGCCTGATTCGCCGTCTACTCACGCGAAAGCAAGTCCTCGATGGTGCTTTCGAAGACGGTGGTGGCCACGAAGGGTCTGCTGAGCCGCTGGTGTACCTAAAGCGTGAGCACGTCCACGAGGCGTTGTTGCAGGGCACGGTTCAGGTGGCACTCAAGGATGGCAGCCGGCGCACCTTCAGTGTGCATCGAAGCAACGGCCGGTCTTTTCGTCATGGTCGATCCGGCGAAGACCAGGACCGCTTTTGGTATTTTCGCGAGAGTGAGAGTGATGGCCAAGGTGGCGTGAACAACGGCATCGCGCTTCGTCCCTTTGTTGCGGTGGCCGGAGACGTCAACAACCTCGGTTACGGTGGACTGTATGCCTTGGAAGACGAAGACGGATTGCTTCGTCTGGTTGTACTCGCCGATACCGGCGGCGCATTCCAGCCCAATATGTACCAGTTTGACCTGTTCACCGGCACGCACGAGAGCCGCGAAGCGTTGAATGCGGCTACCGCCCATATTCCCGCGCGTCCAGCTGCCTATATGCTGGTCCTGCGCCACACAAATGAGGTCCCATGAGTACCCTGCAGCAGCACCTCGACGCCTTTGACGCCTTGCGCGACGATGCCAACGCTTCTTACCGCTGGCAAGCGACCCACCGTGGCGCTGAACACGCCTTTCACGTGGTGGTGAGCTGCCTCGTCCATGGAAACGAAGTGGGCTCGCTCCCTGGTATAAACCGTGTTCTATCCGCACTTCGGTCGGGTGAGCTGGCGTATGGCGGGACCTTCACTGTGGTGGTTGCGAATCCCGAAGCTGGCCTTGTAGACCGCCGGTTCTTGGAACAAGATCTCAACCGTATGTTCGGGAACCTGAACGGCGACGTCCATGAGTGTCGGCGCGCTGCAGAGTTGGCGCCCATTCTGGCTAGTGCGGACGTGTACTTGGACCTTCACCAGACCATCTTGGCCACCGAAGAACCGTTCACCATCTTCCCTTGGCACTCCGAGTGCTGGAAGTGGGCACGTGTGCTAAATGCGGCATCTGCTTGTGTGACGCGGCCGGCTAATCAAGGCTTTGCTCTTGGCGGCCAGATCTGCGCCGACGAGTATGTACGCGACTGCGGCAAGCCCGGTTTCACCTTGGAGCTGGGCCAGAAGGGATTCAGTCAAGCGGCCGAAGACTTGGCGTTTAAGGCCGTTTGCAACCTGCTCGCCGCTGCGGACCGAATCGCCCGGGGCGACGCATCACTCGACGACGAAGCAGGTAAATGTCCTGAGCTTGTGTTCTGGCAGACTGACCATCGAGAGTCGTTCTCCGACCCGGCCATGTGTCTGCGCGACGGCTTGGTGAACTTCACACCGGTGGAGGCGGGCGACGTACTGTCAGCCCCTGGAACACCTGTGTTTACGGCACCATCGACCGGACGATTGTTGTTTCCGAAGTATCCGGAACGTGACGCGTCCGGATTGGCGGTGGCCCCTGTGCCCAGTGAGATTTCGCGCATCATCACGGAAGTGCCTGAGCATCCCGAGACGGCTTGGATCTAGCCGAAGGGGATAAAGGCAGTCACAAAGCCTGGAACCTGGCGAAATCGGGCGTTGAGCTTCTCTTTACCAATGCCGAGCACACGGTTTGACTCTGAGTCGATGGCCGTTTGGATGATGTCGCCGAGTCGGTCGCCTTCAAGAAATTGATTTGCCGCATTGTCCGCGAGCGTGAGTAGGGCAGTTGCCTTGTCACGGGGACGCGGGTCGTGATGGTGGCGGATGGCATGCACAACGCGTCCGGGTAGACCCCAGCGGTCCAAGCACTCTGCTGCGAGCTCGGCGTGATTGAAGCCGTAGGCGACCTGTTCCATCATGCATCGTGCGGTGTTTTCCGCCGGATTTTCGGCTTTCAGCTTGGCGTATTTCTCACGGTCTAGGTGGACCATGATGAGGGTACCCATATTGTGAAGCAGACCGGTCACGAAGGCGTCGTTGGCCGCTTGGCTTCCAGAGACCTCCATCACTGTACTGATGACGGCCGTGTAAACAGCGTGCTGGATGAAGTGCTCGGCGTCTTCGCGCATGACGTCATTGGACCTCGCCGCTACAGCCATACCGATGGCCACATCGCGGACGGCACGCATTCCGAGTGCCACCACGGCTTGCTTGAGGTGGGTGACGGTGCGGGTGCGCCCGTATTGGGCGGTGTTGGCGAACTTCAGGATTCGCGCGGTGAGCATTGGGTCCAGGGCGACTGTTGTCTCTAGGTCCTTCAAAGAGGACGTGGGATCTTGCGCCACTCTCTCAATCTCGACGACCGCAGCGGGCATCAGGCCGAGCTCACCGGCCTCGCGGAGAGCAGCATCCAAGCGTGTCTCGGTCGCTACCACGGCAACCTCCTAGGGGAATGGCTACGCATCGGTGCTTCATAGGGTGGCGTTTAGCGATTCCCGGCTTGCGGGATTCGACGGAGGGGAGCATCCTGCTCGTCTGCTGTTGGGGGAGCCTTGGCTCGTCGTTTCTTCCGAACCTTGGTCATGTTGCTCTCGGTACCTTTTGTCATGGTGGCGGTTGCGTTCGGTTGGAGACCTTCACGAAAGGACGCCAAAGTGATTGCTCCGGAGCCGTCGGGTCTGTCACCGGCTGATGCCGCGCACGTTGCAGTGATGAAGTACACGGCGTGGCTGGAGCAATCGGCGCCTCCAGTCGTGGAACATGTGGAGCGTTTGGCGGCACAGTTGCTGGAAGTCAACTTGGCTAAGGTCGCGAAGAGTCCACTTGGAGACGTTCTTTCGACGGCAGATGAGTGTGACCCCGAGCTGTCTAGCCTGCGGCGTAGAGCGCTTGGCTTGGCGTTGGTAGCGTGGAGCCGTGCTGACTCGTCAACAGACGCTCCGGCCGCTCTTGAGTTGGGTCGGGCCTGTCTCGCTGTGGGCCTGAACAGCAGCTGGCCGTCGCCTCGTCCGCCACAAGTGGTGGACACCCCTCCAGAAGCGGGCATTGGCTAGCAGTGAGTCGGCGTCAGTACGTCGGCCTCATTGGAACGCGCAGTCATTGATTGATGGGGCTTCCACTACAGGTGCTTGGTCGAAGCGTCGCCGTAGGGCTGTACTGACGTCCGGCTGACCGGACCTCCACCTCTCCGCAGCCAGCGGCACTTCGGCCAGGGCTTGAGCGCCTCGCTGTTGAATAATGCCATTGGCAACCAGGCGAATAGTCGCAGATGACGAACCTCCTACGTTGCGGACTCGGCACGATGCGAGTGCCAGCCAACCCTCAGCCCGCACGTCCAGCCAGACATCACCGTCGTCCAAGCGGACGCCGGCGTCCCATGCTTGGGTCGCTAGGGCCATCTGTTCTCGTCCGGCTGCGCCTGAGCTAAGCCACAGCCGGTGCCTGACCGCCGTTTCCTGGTGGAGCTTCCGGAGTGTGAGCGGGTCAGCGGGGTCTGACGAGTGTGGCCGAGTCGATAAGGCAGCGGCAAGACTATCGTCGCTCAGCTGCGGCGCTGCGATGGCGATCAATAAGGCATCTAGAGCGCTTGTACGGCCGTCTTGTGGCCCTTGCAGGTTCCACACCACCATTCCTGCCATGTCTGTCGTCGCCACGGTGACGCCGGTTGTGGAGAGGTCCGGCAGGGCTCGAGTGACTTGGCGTACCCACAAGGTTTGAGTGAGTGCTGGCGTGTCCATCGGCGTGGCGATTGCCACACTAGTCCGCCGTGCGGTGGTCGGGACGAATGTGACCCCAGCGACGTCTTCGACAGCTGTGGGCGGTGGTGGTGAAAGGGGGCCGACGGCCAGCGTTTGGATGTCCGTGGTCAGCCCGGCGTCGCTCGGAAGCAGGGGGCCGATATCGTTTTGTGCGCATGCCACGAAGACCAGGCCAATCATTGAACCAAAGCGGGTCATTGCCGTGCCTCCGCTCGTGTAATCACCACGTCCAATGCCGGTCGCAGACGCGGTGTGACGGCAGCACGTTCGGCGCGGAGTTGGGCGATGAGGTCGGAGAGGTCTCGTTGAGGAGTCTGGGCCACCGTTCGCAAACGAATGCGTACGAGCTCCGCGGTGAGCTCTCCGTGTTGTTCACGGATGCGCTGGAGGTCTTCGTCCACGGGGGCTGCTGTGCCTAGTGAGACCGTTCGCGGTGCCGCCAACAGGTCTTGCAGTGCCGACTGAAGGGTGCCGGTGTCCAGGGTCGATGGGCGCAGGGCATCATGTGCAAGGGACATGAGGGTCGCGGGGCGGGGCGGGGCGGGGCGCGGTGTGAGCCCTTCGCCCGCGACTTGTTGGAGCCACGCTTGCCAGGCGGGTTCGATGCGAGAGGCTCTGCCTACGCTCGGTGTGGCGGTCAGTGCCAGGGTCCACACGTCGCCGGTGTCGTCTAGGTGCACGGATGCGTCGAAGGCGTCGCGGTCGAGTGCGATCTGGACTCGGTCATTCAACGCTGCGGCCAGCGACCGAGCGGCAACGGAGGGCGAGATGTCTGCGCGAATGACGACGCCGGGCTCGCCGGTAAAGGTGGCCACCACACGCTGTGTCCGCGGGGCGTTTGTAATGAGGGGGGTGGTGAGGTTTGTCGATGGCAGACGAGCGAAGGATGCCGCGACCGCCGTCTGTACCTGTTCTGCAGTTGTGTCTCCACGCACGACGACCACCAATTGACGGGGATCTGCCAGGCGTTCGCGCTGCAGGCGCAGGGTTGCGGTATCGATAAGCGGGTGGTCCACCACTGCGGGCCAGGACCACGGAGAGGGGGCACGGTCGATACCCGCGGTTGGGGATGTAGGAAACGTATATTGGGCCAGGGAGTGGGCGAGAGCCACGTCGTTACTGGTGGGGTCCGCCAAGCTGTCCGATGTGAGCCACGCCCATGCGGCTAGTCCGTCCGCCGACAGGGTACTTCTAGCTCCAGCATCCAGTGCGCATAGATGAGGGATTGGGACGGTTCCGAGCGTGCTGGCCCAGGTGGACGCCACTGTATCTTGGGGCACACTGGTGGTTCCGAGGTGAAGGCTCATCAGTGCGGTGGCGGTCGCTCCCGGAGCGGTGTGCGCGCTGCCAACGCCACTGAACCAGCCAACATCGACAATGCCGCTGCCGTCGGCGGTCGCATCCACAACAATTCGGACCTCGTTGTCCAAGGTAATGGTCTGGGGCGCCGCAGAGGCTACGCTCCACAGTGCAAGCCATGTGATCATGTGGTTATTCTGCGACAACACGAGGTGACAATCCAGCCGCTCGGTCGTACGTTCCTGCGTCCAGCGTGACGTAGCAGGCGTTTGGCGTTGCATTGCGGCTTTACGAAATGGGTCGCAGGGTACACAGTGCGCGTCCCACGAAGGCGTCCTCCGGCGCGTCGGAGGCTTCCATGGACCCTGAAACTCCTGAACTCACCAGCGAAGACCGCTTGTCCCTGCTGCGGTTCGCCTGTGCTTTTGCCTGGGCAGATCTGGAGATTGCGGACACCGAGCGTAGCTTCGTGACCAACTTGGCCCGTAAGCTCGGCGCGGATGACGAAGAGATCGCACTGGTCGAGGAATGGCTCAAAGTTCCGCCTCCGGCCGAAGATCTCGACCCCACAGACATCGACCCGTCGCTGCGCCAAATCTTTCTGAACGCTTGTGTACAGATGATCTCGGCAGACGGCCGGGTAGACTCCGAAGAGGTTGAGATTCTCTCCCTGTTCGAGCAGTTGCTCCGGTAGGTCCATGATTCGCTTGGATGCCGTGGGCCTTGCGCCCGGTGGTCATAATCTGCTTCAGGATGCTTCCTGGGAGCTGAACCCGGGTACTCGCGTTGGCCTTGTCGGTCGTAACGGTACCGGTAAGACTACGCTTGTCCGGGTTATTGCTGGAGAATCTGAACCTGAGTACGGTCAGGTTGTCCGACGTCCGAACCTGGCGGTGGGCTACCTTCCGCAGCAGGCGGTGTCTGGCTCCACGCTGACGGTGTGGGAAGAGTGCCGAAAAGCGCTCACCGGACTCAACCGAAAGCGCGAGACGCTGGAACGTGCCGAGGCTGCGGTTGCAGCGCAGGAAGAGGGTGCGGTTGAGAAACTGGACCTCGCCCTCGAAGCGTTTCGACGGGCGGGTGGATTTCGCGAAGATGAGCTGATTGGTGAGGTTCTTCATGGTCTGGGATTCCGTCCAGATGAGTGGCACCGAACCTGCGACACCTTCAGCGGTGGCTGGCAGATGCGCATCGCCCTGGCGCGATTGTTGTTGTCCGACCCAGATGTGGCGATTCTCGATGAACCTACCAACCACCTCGACCTCCTGGCCCGTGGTTGGTTGGGGCGTTTCCTCGCGAATGCGCCGTTCGCGACCGTCATCGTCAGTCATGACCGCTATCTGCTAGATGCTGTGGTCAATGAGGTCCTCGAGGTTCGCAACAAGCGGGTCCATCGGTTCTCCGGAAACTATTCTAGCTTCCTCACCCAACGCCAGCTGCAGATAGACCAGCAACAGACTGCCTACGTACGGCAGCAAGCAGAGCTGGAGCGACTGCAGGGATTTGTGGACCGGTTCAGAGCAAAGGCGACGAAAGCTGCGCAAGCCCAGTCCCGGCAGAAGCGCATTGATAAGATGGACCGGGTGGAACAGGTTCGGCACGAAGGGCTGCCGAGCATACAGCTTCCCGAATCACCACCGTCCGCCAATGTGGCGCTGACCCTAAAGGATGCGGTGATTGGCTGGCCTGACGGCCCGGCGATTCTTAATGGTGTGGACCTTGAACTGGTCCGTGGCATGCGGTTGGCGGTTCTGGGAACGAATGGCTGTGGCAAGTCCACTCTGCTGCACGCATTGGCCGGGCGTCTTCCGCTCACAAGTGGGCAACGTAAGGTCGGCGACCGTGCGCGGATCGGTGTGTTCACTCAAGACCTAGCCGCTGAACTCCCCATGGATGTCTCTGCCATGGCTGCGGTGATGGAGCGTGCCCCACTCGCGACCCCAGAGCAGGTTCGCTCGGTCCTAGGTGCCTTGGGCCTCTCCGGAGGGGCAGGTCTGCGCCGTGTTGGAGACCTTTCCGGCGGTGAAAAGGCCCGTGTGGCGCTCGCTGGCTTGACCGCTCGTGCTCACAATGTGTTGCTGTTGGATGAGCCAACCAACCACCTAGACGTCGAGACGGTCGATGTTCTGGCGGATGCTCTGGCTGCTTTTGACGGCGCCATGCTCGTCGTCACCCATGACCGGGCGCTAGTGGAGCGTTGCGCCACCCACGTCGGACGGGTCATCGACGGAAAGCTGACGATTGAAGAGGGTGTACGTCCCGAAGACTTCTTGCTGACCGCACGCACCAAACAGGCCAAAGCGGACACAGGTGGTGCTGTGGAGTACGCGGAAAGAAAGCGTCTTCAGCGCGAAGCGGAACGAGCCACCCGACGCATCCAAGAGATTGAAGAGACCATTGAGTCCTTGGATGCAGAAGGGGAGCGCCTAGACGCAGCGCTCTTCGAGTGTGCGACCGATTTCTCGAAGGCCACTGCCTTGGGTGAGGAACGCGCGAACGTCGACCAGAAGCTCGAAGCGCTGTACGCCGAGTGGGAAGACCTAGAATCCGTGAGTCCTCCAGACGCATAAATTGCTCATGGTGTTGGGGGATCTGCCCAATCGGACATCTGTTGTCCGCCGGCCAATTTTAGGCTGTTGCGCGGATGACAACAGGTCATGCCACTCCGCGACCATCTGTTTGTAGTCACCCCGCCCGTCCATTACCCGTTGGGGTGGCGAACCGCCGTATGCGGCGAGACGCGTGTGGAGCTCGGGCCTTACGCGACCGAACATGACGCGATTATGGGCCTGCATCAGTTGTTTCAGCGCTGGCGCTTGCGTGCGAAGCGGCGGAATGGATTTCTGTGGCGTCAGACTGCGTGGCGTTGGGTGGTCACGTTGCCGCCCGAGGTCCCCTGTACTGGCCTCCCGTTTGTGTCAGAAGCCTGTACCCGCGCGGTTCCGAGTGGCCAATGGCCAGCGAGTAAGGCATCCTGACGCCATGCGCTTTCTACCGTTTCTGTTGCTCGTTGCTTGCCTTGGACCTGACACCGGCGAGGAGACCGACCCCGACTCTGACTCATCGAACATCCCATGTGAGGACCGCGACGCAGATGCGGACGGCGTCAATGCCTGCGACGACTGTGATGATGCGGATGCTGGCGTGTTCCCGGGGGCCCCCGAGCGTTGCAATGGTCTTGATGACGACTGTGACGGCGACCTGCACCCGGACGAGCTGGAGACCGATGAGGCCGGTGTTCCGACCTGTGCGTCGTGCGATGCCGCAGGGTTCTGGGAGATTAGCCGCGATACGTCGGATGCTCAGCTGGGAGATAGGTTTGCCGATGCCATGGTGGGATTGCGCTGCAATTACTCGACGACCGCCGCGTGGATGTTCACTCGGCTGGATGTGGAGGCGTCACAAGTCGAGTGTGTGTACACGGGGCGACGCACCACCATTAATGGGCAGCGTCCAGATCCCGAGACCGACATGAATGTGGAGCATACCTGGCCGCAGAGCGACGGTGCGGGTGACCTGCCGAAGAAGTGTGACCTACACCACCTCTTCCCGACAGATGTGGACGCAAATCAGCAGCGTGCTGCTTACCCATTCGGCGAAGTACAGAGCGGCTCGCGTTGGAGCGAGGGCGGCAGTGAGCTTGGTAATGACAGCTCTGGAGAACGCGTCTTTGAGCCACGTGACGTGCATAAGGGGAACGTTGCGCGAGCCATGCTGTATATGTCGATGGAATATGACTGGTCTCTTTCTGCAGATCAGGTGGAATTGTTTGTCGAATGGAATGCGCTTGATCCCATAGATACCGCCGAGCGTGAGCGCAGTCTGAACATTGGGGAAGAGCAATCATTTGCCAATCCGATGGTTGTCTGCCCGAATGTCGTTGAACGGGTGTACGGTGATTGAACCCTAGCTTCTACCGTTTTGCTACATGGATTTTGGTTAATCGTATGAACAATCACTGTTTCAGGAATTCCCACCGGATCCGACAAGAACAAGTATGATTGGACAACTCGAAACTGGCAAATCTGGGGCTGACCTGGACGGGATTGGGTTCCTACGAAATTCGTTGGACCCTTGCATATTGATGTCCTCTGAAGGGCTACCTTTGTGGAGAAACAAGGCTTTCGCCGAAATTCTGGGCTGTAGGGGTCGGGTTGTGGACGACACGCCGTTTTGGGACCGGGTTCACCCGGATGACATGGCCTCTACACAGCAAGCAATGGCGGAGCTAGAAGCCACCGGAGTCGCCCGCTTGCATCAACACCGTCTGCGATGTGCGGATGGGACCTGGAAGTGGCTGGAGTGGAACGCCACCGTGGATAATGCGGGTCGCTGGGTCTGTACGGGTCGGGATGTCACGCACTTTATGAATGAGGCCGCAAATCGCCGGGTACACGAAGCGCACCTAGCGATGGCCTCCGAGATTGG
>JBLHSN010000136.1:0-14424 GCA_047626195.1 Myxococcota bacterium | reverse complement strand
GCGGTATTGTGCAAGATGTGTGGACGTCCCTGGTGGACGCGCGCACGCTGAATAGCGATAGGAGAGCGAGTTCTTCTTTCGACGAGCTATTGTCCGAGTGTGACGGGAGGGATGTATGTGGTTGGGATTCTTGGCATTTGCCCATGCGGTGTGCGGTGATGGTGTTGTTGACGCCGATGAGCAGTGTGACGATTTCAATCTGGTAGCCGGAGACGGGTGTAGCCAGGGCTGCGAAGCTGAGCCGTTTTGGGAGTGTGCATCCCCAGCGGAGCCATTTGTTGAGTCCTTTCGGTGGAGTGCACAGTCGAACTGTGCCGCCGCTCCGGTCGCTGACTTGGCCGGCATTGGTGTCCGGGTAGACCTACCAGAGTGGACAGCCTTCGCCGTTTCGCCAACGGGCTTGGATTGTGTGTCCGCGTGGTCAACAGGGGATGCCGGTCGTTGGTTCTGGAACACCACCTGGCAGTTCGGCGACTACGCCGACGGTAATGGGGGCTCGATGTCCAGCGGTCGATACGGTCTCGCCGCGTGCAAGGTCGCTTCGGAGACCGCTGTCGCTGTTGTCCGTCCGGAGGGTGAACGGACAGTGCATTTTGGGATGCGTGACAACCCCTGTTACGACAACCGGGGCACCGTCGAAATCGAAATCGCCGCAATCAGCGACTGTTCGTACGTCGGCGACCCAGACGATGACGGCCTACGCAATGACGTAGACGACTGTCCGACCGTCTATCTACAGCTGCCGGATCCCTTCGCAGCGAACAATGCCTGCGTGAGCGAGCTGGCCTCCTGGACGTCAGCGACCGCTGGGCCGTGGTCCAAGGTCCATCGCGATGCGGTAGTAAACGGTGTTCAAATTGGTCGTAGAGCGGTCATTCACCGTTCTGCAACCGTGGGCTTAGACAGTGTGGTCATGCGTCGCGCACAGGTGGGTCCGAGCGCAGACTTGGGCGCAGGAGCGGTGCTGGCGGTCCATGCTTCGGTGGGGGCGAACGTGGTTGGATTTGGCGGAGAACCCCCTGAGTAACTGCTCATTTCACCCTACGCAAGCATTGGAGATAGCGGCCAAGTGGGACACCGTGTCGTGGTAGGACCGCAGTCGGCCACGGGGTCAGGGGTCAGGCTGATGGATGACGTAGTGCTGGCGCGGAGCGTCTCTGTGGGCGGTGGAAGCGAGCTCGGCGCGCGCACAATCGCCGGACCGCAGGCGCTGATTGGGGAAGGCGCCATTATTGGCAGCGATACTCGCTTGCGTCGCGGTGCTGTGGTCGGAGACGGTGCCATCCTAGGGGCCGACTGTATTGTCGGACGCGACAGCGTGGTGGGACCCGGGGCCATCTTGGGGGATCGAGTTGTGGTGCGACGGGGAGCTCTGGTTCCAGCCGGTTCTGTGGTTGCGGCCAGAACGGTTGTTACGCCCTAAAGTGGCCTAATAGCAACAGACTGTCGTGCGCCAAGCCAAGGTTAGCTGCATGTCGTGGTTGCACTGGGTGCTGTACACCGGGTGACTAGGCTGGTTGCTGTTGGCTTGAACGTCGCAGGTCTGGTTGTGGCCGCTTTGACCTGGAGTATTCTCGGACAGGTCTGCAGTGACGAACCACGCATCGCGGACGTTGAAGTCATACAGCTCCACCGCTCCGTGGCGAATTCCGGCGAGCATTTCCTCGTGCCCACACAGACGGAGGCCTTCGTTGGTGCAGTGGTCGTTCGCGGTGGTCCAGGCTTGACCGAACGCGGCGGTGGTCTCACGCTGAATGCAGAAGCCGGTCACACCCACGGTTCCCTGCGGGCACGCAGCTCCCGAACGCTCTTCTGGGTACAGGTTCCGCGACAGGGCGAAGCCGTCGATGTGCATACGTTTGTAGGCGCCTTGCACTCGGACGCGAACGTCACTTCCCATAGGCAGGTTCGTCGCTAAGGTTCTGATCTGCGAGGTGTGCGGTGCCTGTGACTGGGTGCGATGGGTCTCGACCCGCTTGTGGAAGGTGTAGGTAGACCCGCTATCAAACGATAGAAGCACATCGAAGGCGCCGGTATTGGTCCAGTCGAGGTGCGACATCATCACTGTTCGCCAGGGATTATTATCGAGGACAAGGTCGACGTAGTCGTCGGAGCAGTCCCACCCGGTGCAGAAGGTGTAGACACCTTCGGTCGACAGGCGATTGACGCCCCAGTTCTCGCCGTAGTTGCACCACTGACCGTCAGCTGAACAGGAAGAGGTGTCGATGACCGAGCTGCTGTACACCAATCGGGAGTCGTCGATTTGGACGGTTTGATCGTCTAATCGCTCAGCCACAAGGGCAAAGGGGACAGACGTCAGAGCGGTCCGCGGGCTGCCGCTTGCTCCGGAGAGAGAAATCTCAAGCCACGCGGAGGAGCCGGCAAACACCGTGCTGTCGATGGGGGTCATTGGAGTCGTTCCCAAGACCACGCTGTAGTAGCCGTCTTGGGCCATGACACCCGGAGAGCCACTCCACAATAGGTCTCCGCCAGATTCGGCTGTGAACAGGGAGATGCTAAGGGTGACCGCGCCGTTGACGGGCGTGCCGTTGGCATCTAGCAATCGTCCTTGGTGCTGTACCGCTGATGGAACCGCAGCTGCCGGTTGGACGAGCGCAGCTGTGGTGGCTGCGAAGACGAGTGCTGACGCGATGCGATGCATGAAGTTCCCCTAAAATAGTGCGAGCCTCTCATTAAACCGGCGTGTAGGGAAGGGCGGGTGGGTTGACCAGAGTCGATTGCCTTCCAGCGAGTCATTCCCGCCGAGTGACCCGCAGAGTCAAACCGCCTCTTGGCCGAAGCGTCAATGACGGCTCTGGGAGAACTACGGCTCCGGGAACACTGGCGAAGTGCAAGCTGCGGACCATCATCGCGAGCAAGGTGATGCCCTCAGTCTTTGCAAATCGGTCGCCAATACACTTTCGCTGGCCCATGGAGAATGGATGGTAGGCACCATGGGGCATGGCTGCGCTGCGCTGTGGAAGGAACCGGTCTGGGTCGAAGCTATCGGGGGCGTCCCACAACTCGGGGTGCCGGTGGAGTCCATAGGTATGGATGAACAACATGCGGCCTTCTGGGATGGTCACGCCATCGATGACGTCGGCCTGCAGGGCTTGTCGTGCGTGTACCCAAATGGGAGGGTACAGCCTCAGCGACTCGTCAAACACGCGACTGGTGAGGTCGAGCTGGCCAATGTGACTGGCGGTAATCGGAGCTTCTCCAACCACGCTCATCACCTCAGCGTGGACGGCGTCAGCGATTTTCGGGTGCTGCGCCAGCAGGTGAAGGGTCCATGCCATGGCATTTGCCGTGGTCTCATGGCCGGCGAGCAGCATGGTGAGCACCTCGTCACGCAGCTGTTGGTCGGTCATGGCTGCTCCCGTCTCGGGGTCGGTTGCGAGCATCAGCATGCCGAGAAGGTCGGGGTGGTTCCGCGGGTCTGCTCGACGCTCTTGGATGATGTCTTTGGTGACTTGGTCGAGCTTGCGAACGCCCTTCATGAACCGCCGGGTGGCCGGAAGGGGCCAGCGCCACGGCCGCGGTAAGACGCTCCGACTCAAGCTGTCAAAGCCTGGAAGCACGGTCTCAAGGGCCTCACCAATGGTGTCTCCACGAGCGCTCAAGTCCCGGCTCAGCAGGGTCTTGCCGGCGATTTCAAGTGTCAGGCGATGCATGGCTTGGGCAATGTCGACCGAGCCGGCTTGGGCTGGCAGGCTGTTGAGCCACGCTTGGGTGGAGTCTGTCATGGTGGTCACGAACCCGGCAACAGCATCGCGGCGAAATGCGGGATTCGCTATGCGTCGGTGTCGTCTCCAGTCGTCGCCCATTGCTGTGACCAGGCCATTGCCAAGAAGTAGCCTAAGGATCTGATAGCCACGGGTTGTCTTTGCGTATTGGGCGGTCTTCTTCACCAGCATGTGGTGCACGGCAGACGGGGAGGACACCACCGTGATGGTCACATGCGCCATGCGGAGGTCTACGACGGGGCCCAGGTCTCGCGCTTGGTTGAACAACTCTAGAAGGCCGGTTCGTGCTGCTGGAAGATGCCCGAACGGATGACGACTGCGTATGGACGGCGCGTCGATCGAGGGGTTTGAGTCCGATATTGGCGCGGTTGACATTGCAGCTCCTCGGCTGCTATGGGCCTAACGTACCGGTCTTGTTGACGTAGGGGGCGTCACAGAACTACCCGCGCTGGCCGTGTAGGGTAAGGCCACACTTCCCAGCTCGGAACGACTTGGCCGATGACGACGGATACGCCGACCCTTCAGACCCTGCTTGCGCCCCTGACCGTGGCGGACTTTCAGCGGGGCGCTCTCCACCGGCATGCGGTGCATTCGACGGGCCGTCCGGACCGCTATCAAACACTGTTTAATAGCAAGGCCTTGGAACGCTTGGTCAACGCTGGGCGAGACGCCTCCCATGTGCGTCTGTACCGCTCAGACACCGGTTTTGTAGCGGGCGGAACGCCATCGCAGACCATTCAACACCTGCGGAGTGGTGCGGCCATCGTAGTGGAAGAGGCCGAACACTGGGACGTACAGCTCGGGTCGCTCGCCGAGCGATTGTCGGCTGAGCTCGATGAGCCGACCCGCATCAACATCTACGCTACGAGTCCGAATGCGCCGGGTTTCCCACTTCACGCAGACACCCATGATGTGCTGGTGTTGCATGTCGAAGGAAAGAAGCGCTGGACCGTGTGTGCTCCGACCCTGCCCAATCCGCTCTACCATCCCAGCTTGCATCCGCAGACCCCGCCGTCCCAGATTGAGCCCTACTTAGATGTCACCCTTGTTCCTGGAGATACGCTGTACATCCCGCGTGGGCATTGGCACCGGGCTGAGGCTGTCGACGGGCCGTCGCTTCATCTGACTGTGGCGGTATTTGCAGCGACGGGTGTGGACTTGATGCACTACCTGGTCGACCGTCTTCATCAGAGCGATTCTGCGCGCATGCCGTTCGCTGTGTCTCCCGGACCCGCCCTTCGGGATGCGTCTCATGTACCGGACACCCACCACGCCCAGGTGGATGTTCTTCGCCACGAGCTGGACCATGTGCTCTGTCAGCCAGCTCTTCTCGCGGATTTTCGCCAGTGGCGCATGGCTCACCGGTCGCTGCGTCAGCCGTTAGCTCTCATGAGCCACATGCATCCCAAGTCGGTCAATGGACCGGTGAGAGTTCGCACCGTGGGAGGGTGGGTGTCCGAGTCGTCTGACGGTGTGTCGGTGCACATTCCCGGCCGGACGCTTTGGTTTCCGTCATCCACGCTGCCTCTGCTGCGGCGCCTATGGAGTGGGGCTGTCTGCACGGTTGCGGAGCTTGCCGCACTGGTGCCGGATGCGGACCCCGAACTGGCTCAGCGCATTGTGGATGGGCTGTTCGCAGAGGGGTTGCTGGTCGACCCTCACGCGTAGGGGCGAAGAGCTACGGGATAGCTTGGATCTGACCGGTGAGCGTGGCGAAGGACTGGTAGCCAGTGGTGTGCCAGCTCACCGTGCCTTCAGCATCGAGGGTCGTGTAGCTATAGCGAGTATTGCCCCAGCTCTGAATCCACTGTGCGTCTTCGTCGGCTACGACGTTGACGGTAAGGTCGAGACCCTGTTTGAACCGGGCGACGTCCGATGCGTCGGGTAGGTCGCCGCCGTTGTCTTCCACAATGACAATGAGCACTTCGAGGTCATTGGGAGCATCAGCGCTGGATGCCCACTGGTTGACGTCTTCTGCCAGGTTGTTGCACGGCGGGCACCACATGGCGTTGCCCATGACCAACACCCGTGAGCCTTCAAGATCGGACAGGGCGAAATCGGCGTCTGTCTCATCGGGCAGGACGAAGTTGGGTGCGCAGCGGCCTGCAGTCAGAGCACAGTCCGCTTGGGTGTCAGTTCCCGGATCGACGGTGTCTGTGTCATCGGTGTCTGTGTCATCGGTATCTGCGTCATCGGTGTCCGCGTCATTGGTGTCCGTGTCGACCTCGGTAGGGGCTTCTGTAGAGGTGCAACCGCTGGAAAACAGCAAAACGAGGGCGATGTGGCGCATGGAAGAGCCTCCGGAAATGGAGAGTATGACGCAAGGCGTCGCTGGTTTCTGTGAACGCGCTGTGTCGTGAATGACTCAGCCGAGCTCGACGTTCACAGTCACTGAAAGTCTACCTACAACGCGCTGGTCCAGGGTTTCTTCTTGATGGAGCTTGCCAGGGCATCGTTTGCTTTTTATAGCGTCTGCCACTCAAATGAAAATGACTTTCATTTTCAATTAGGACGACACGATGCTTCGGTTTGTTCCCCTTGTTTTGTTCCTAGCCGCCTGCAATGGCGACTTCGAGTTCCCTGAAACCGCGTCTGATGCGGTGGCTACCTACTCGGAGATTGTCTCCGCATCGTACGAAGACAGCTTGTCGTCGGCCCAAGATCTGGACGCCACCCTGGAAGCATTCGTGGCCGCCCCGTCGGATTCGGGTCTCACCGACGCCAAAGATGCGTGGCTCGATAGCCGTGAGCCCTACCTGCAGACCGAAGTCTACCGCTTCTATGACGGCCCCATCGACAACCCGACCGACGGCCCAGAGGGCTTGCTGAATGCCTGGCCATTGGACGAAAACCACATTGACTATGTGGAAGGTGAAGACACCGCAGGCATCATCAACGATATCACGCAGACGATCGATGGAGTTTCGCTTGAGAGCCTGAATGAAAACGGCGGAGAGAAGAATGTGGCGACTGGCTACCACGCCATCGAGTTTCTTCTTTGGGGCCAAGACTTCTCGGATGACGGGCCGGGTGAACGACCTTTTACCGACTTTATGACCGGTGAACAGGGCACTGCGGCCAACCAAGACCGCCGCGGCCAATACCTGACGGTTAGCGGTGACTTGCTCGTCAAGCATCTCAGCCAGCTGATGGATGCGTGGACGGTCGACGCACCGTACCGCACCAACTTCGAAGCAGATACCGAAGGGTCCTTCGAGAACATCTTGACCGGCATGATTATTCTGTCCGGCTTCGAGACTGGCGGCGAGCGCCTTCAAGCGGCTCTCGACAGCGGTAGCCAAGAAGACGAGCACTCGTGCTTCTCGGACAACACTCATCGCGATATGATTCAGGACATTCAGGGCGTCGAGAACGTGTGGCAAGGCAGCTACACACGGGTAGATGGCTCCGTTGTCAGCGGAACCGGAATTGTGGACGTTGTCGCCGAGCTCGACCAAGACTTGGCCGACCGTGTCACCGCACGCATTGGCGAGAGTCTATCCCTCGCGAATGCCCTTGAGACACCCTTCGACCTGGAGATTGCTCCAGGTTCCCCAGGCAACGCTCGTGTTCAGGCACTTGTCGACAGCTTGAGCGCGCAGGAAGAGGTGTTGACCGAGGTCTTCTTGGCGTTCGAACTCGCTCCCGACATTCCCACCGAGTAGCGTCTCGCTGGTACATCCATTCGCCGGCAACGCGTGTAGGCGTTGCCGGCGTTTTTGATTTGTTAATCATTGGCGTTTGCGGCTCAGGTCGCGTGACAGTGCCTCGTCCCACGAACTCGAAGGTGGGCTGGGTGGTTCGATTCGACAACGCACCGATGAAGCTGTTGTCTTTGGCTGAGTAATCTTGTGGAACCAGTAGGAATGCGCTGCCGGCTACCAGTGCCGAGCGAGTGCCAGAGTCACTAGGTATCCACGAAATAGAGTCGACAGTCTCTGCTTGCGCGGTCTGTCGATCGAGCCGCCATCACTCGCGAGATGAGGCAGACGAGTAGTAGTAGCGGATTGTCGGATGCCTCTTCGTTCGGCAGAGTCGAAGACGAACAGGGCTGTGGTTCGGTCAGCTAGGAGTCGAAGACCTGTGCCATCAAGACCCAAGGTTTCCCTTCGATTGTCGACTACGAAGACGGGCTACCCAGGAAGAATTCGCAGCACGCAGGTTGCTGGAAGGGCGGGGTGACCGAAGAACGGGAGTGCAAGTTGACGGCAGTGCCCAGCAGGGCTTCGTGACTGGCTTCGATGTTGGCGACAGCGTCTACGCCCAGGAGGCCGGCCTCGACGTTGACGGTGGTCAGCTGCTGTTGTTGAGCGACGACGGAATGTTGACGCCGGGTCTTCAGACAGAGCCGCGAATCCTTGCGACTGTCGCTCTGCACAGTCCTGGACCGCTGGCTTGGTCCAAGACGGATCTGGGTAGAGGTCTGCCAGGGGGGGCCGGCCGACAGACGGCCAGAAGAGCCCGTCGCGCACCAAGAACAAGCAGAGGTGTAGCGTAGCCACGCTGATCCACAGCTGGTAACCAGCGTTTAGCAGGCTTGGTAACGAGTTTAGGGTGTCGAGTAGCACAAACACTCGCCCGCATTGCCGCGCCGGCCACAGGCCTCTCCGGTCGTGGTTTCAATGACTTCGTACCGCTCTCGTCCGTCTGATCAACGATACGTCCTCGCCGCGCCCCCTGGGCCACACCATACTGACGGGTGACGCTGGCTGACCCATGGAGGTCAGTAGGAGTGTGGAAGAACTCGCGCGGTACATCAGGAGTCAGCGTCCAACGGTGGCGAGGCGTGTGTATTCGGCGGATATCCGGTCGTTGGTTTGCGAAAGGGTGCGAATACGGCGGACGGAAGATGCGAGTTGGCAGGTGGTATCGAACGAGCTTGGATTGCCGGTAGGCACGTTGAAGCGGTGGCTCACGACAGGCTCCGCACCCGGCTTTCTCCCTGTCGTCGTTCGCGAACCGGCGACAGCCACATGGCCAAACGAGCCGTCGGCAGAGCGCGTGCTGGTACTTGCCAATGGTGTACACGGGCGAGGATTGACAGCCAGTGATGTTCTGGCTTTGGCGCGAGACAGCGTATAATTGGCTCCGGCCCTGCGGTCCGTGTCTTTGCCTACGGCGGGCCTGCCGACCTCCGCAAAGGGTTCAACGGCCTAGCGGGATTGGTGGAATGCCACTTCAAGCGCGACCTGCAGGACGGCGACTTGTTCGTGTTCATAAACCGGTGGAAGACATCGGCGAAGCTCCTTCATTGGGATGGCACGGGTATGTGCATCTACGCCAAGCGATTGGCACGCGGACGATTTACCCAGCTGTGGGAGACCGGGAAAGCTGCCGCCACGGTGTCCTTGACTCGGAGTGAACTTAGCCTGCTTATGGAGGGTGCAACCTGCGTGGAAATCTCCGCCTCTCTCGGAAGAAAGCACGCTACTTACACTATTCTAGCTGGTCTCTTGGGTTAGTGAGCGATGTGCAACAGTCGTTCTCTAACGCTGATGAACTCCATGAGCTGCGTGCAAAACTTGCACAGGCCGAACAGCGCTACGCACAGGCCGAACAGCGCTACGCACAGGCCGAACAGCGCCACGCACAGGCCGAATACGTCGGGAATCTGATGGGCGACCGAATTCTCCACAGCATCAATATCTTCAACCAAGGTCTGCTTGAGCAGGCCTGGCGTCTGCGAGTGTAGGAACTGGGGTGTGGCGTTGCTGATCCGCTCCACCATGACCAGCCGCATTCGCTTGAGTACATCAAAGGCCACTGCATGCCACAGTGTGAGTGAGCTCGCCAAGCATGCGTACCGCATGAGCGGCGCCACGGTCGCCAGCACCATGAACTGGGCCAGGCTCCAGTCGTTGGGGGTTGGATGGAGCCACTGGTAGGCCCCCCAGTAGACAATCCCATGCGGGGCTAGCTCGAAGAGGGCCGCAACGGCTCCGAGGATGGCGCTCATCGTCAGCGTGGGGGTGTGCGGGTGCAACAAGCCGGTTGTAGTCGTCGGTTCCCAATGAAAATGGAAGTCAATTTCATTTATTAGGTGAACAACGATGAGCGAGCGCTTGGCACCCCTTTGGCGTCGTTGCGGTCGAGTCTGCCGACGTTAAATCGCCTTCAAGAACACGTGTGCGGCGTTATCCGTCTTGAGTCCACGGATCAGAACGGTCATCGCCAGCTTGCGTTAGCGTTCGTCCATGGTCTCACTGTCAAGGGTGTACAGCGCTACGTGGTCTCGCCGGTCCCAGTAGCCCTTGAACGTAGCATCTATGAGCAGAACCGCAGCGTCAATATTGAGATCTGGCCCGAGAATGCCAGCATCTACCTCGTCTCTCATGCGGGTCTTTACCCGGGCCAAGATGTTCTGCGCGTGTTCGAAGACAGTGAATCGCCCCTCCAATCGGGCCCAGGCGGACAGGCGCATGGCAGTGCGTTGGTCTCCGAGCCATGGAACAACACCGCTAGGCCAGCAGTGAAGAATAGGGGGTCCGCAGTGTCGCGCTGCCAGTTGACCGATTGACGATTGTCATACTGTTCAATGAGTGACTCAATCAGCGCATCACACAGCGCTACTTTTGAGCCAAAGTAGTGGTTGATCAAAGGTTGTGTCACACCAGCTCGCGTTGCGATAGCCCGCGTGCTGGTGACGGAGAACCCGGTCTGTGCGAAGGAGTGTAAGGCGACGTCCAGAATGGTGGTATGCGTCTCTTTGGCCTGAGGGGACAGGTAGTTCATGCCACACTGTACTGCGGTTGGACTGTCCTGCCGGAGGAGATGAGATGAAGCGATTTGACAGTGCACAAGGCTACGAGTCTGACATTGCCCGAGTGGTGCCCGGCCATGCGCTGCTCCGCCAGGCGGCGGTGTGTGAGCTGAGTAGTGTGGCGCGTACCGGAGATCGGCTGGGGGTTGTGGGACCTGGACCTGGACAGGAGCTACCGGTCTTGGCGAGCGCTTTGCCGGGGGTGAGCATTGACGCGGTCGAGCCGTCAGCGCCGATGGCGGCTGCCTGCGAACGACGTGTTCAAGATCTGGGATTGACGTCACGTATTTGTGTCCGTCGATCCGCGCTGCAGGCCACACACCCAGCGACGTGGGACCTCGGGCTATCGCTGTTGGTTGCTCATTTAATCGATGCGAACGGCCCGGACCGTCGAAACTACTGGACAGCGCTGGCGTCGCATTTGCGCCCTGGAGGCGTGCTGGTTCACGGGGAGATTAGCTGTCTGACCGCGGCCGAGCTGGACGCGTGGGCGGCCTATAGTGCGTCTCAGGGATGTGATGCAGAGCGCGTGGCGACGCTGCGCGAGCGACTGACCACGGGATTTTCGCTGCTGCCATGGGACGTGTCCGTAGATTTGGCGCACCAGGCCGGTTTGCACGTCAGACGCGATGTCTTTCGCATCTGGGGACTGCGGTTGGCGGTCTTTGAACGCATAGTCTGATGTCGCAGCGGTTCGCGGCACCTGTCGGTCCCTTTATTGCCGTAGACCGGGCCATCCACTACCCACGGTACCGTGAGGAGGGCGAATGGCGACCCACGGTATTCTATTGTTGCAGCTAGGAACACCAGACGAACCTACAGTTCCGGCGGTGCGCCGATATCTAAAAGAGTTTCTGCTGGACCACCGGGTCATCGATCTGCCGTGGGCTGCGCGGCAAGCGTTGGTGCGTGGAGTCATTCTTCCGACACGTCCTGCTCGCAGTGCGGCGGCCTATCAAAAGGTGTGGGACGCTGACCGCGGGTCGCCGCTCCGTTTTTACACAGAGGACTTGGTGGCTGGGGTTCAGCAGCAGCTCGGAGACGATTTCGTAGTGGCGTATGCCATGCGCTACGGCTCCCCGTCTACGGCTCAGGTTCTCAAGCAGATGGGTCCGGTCGACGACTTACTCGTCGTTCCAATGTACCCACAATACGCGACGGCAAGCACCGAGAGTGCGCTAGACGCCGCGCGTGCGGCACTGGCGGGGGCCACGTTTCCGTGGACCGTCGTTCAGTCCTTTGCCGAGCTCCCAGCACTGATTGATGCGGTGGCAACACTCGCCGAGCCGGTCGTTCAGACTGGACCCGACCACGTATTGTTCAGCTACCACGGACTGCCGGAGCGTCAGCTGATGAAGGCGCTCCCACATGGGAAATCGTGTGTCGTAGGTGCATGTTGTGACCGGATACCCACGCCGCTTTGCTATCGAGCGCAGTGTTTCGCGACCACACGGGCGGTCGCTGCGAAGCTTGGCCTGCGCGATGACCAGTGGTCCGTCTCGTTCCAGTCACGCCTGGGCCGAGCAAAGTGGCTGGACCCGAACACGGTCACCCGCATTGAAGAGCTGGTGGATGGCGGTGTCAAACACCTGGTGGTGCTGTGCCCGTCGTTCGTCGCCGACTGCTTGGAGACGCTTGAAGAAATCTCGATGGAAGCACGCTCGGATTTCATGGAGCGAGGGGGCGAGCGCTTTGACTACGTTCCCTGCGTCAACGCGAGTCCTGTATGGGTGGAGGGATTCGCCGACTTTCTCCGGCAAAGGGCCCTGCGATAGAGTGTGACAGGGGTGAAACGCCATGTTTAATACCGCATATGGTGGTCCATGACATTGCCGTGAAACTCGCAGTGAGGCGGCCACATATGCGCTAACTATGGAGGCCTTGTGTCCACATTGACTGGTCGGGAACGCTTTGTCCGTGCGCTTCGTTGTGAAGAGGTTGACCGTCCGCCGGTGTGGCTGATGCGTCAGGCCGGCCGCACGCTGCCCGAGTACCGCAAGATTCGGGCCAACAAGACCTTTCTCCAGGTGATGAAGTCGCCAGAGCTGGCCACAGAGGTCACGCTTCAGCCGCTGCGACGGTTCGGCCAAGACGTCGCCGTGGTGTTCTCGGACATCTTGATTGTTCCAGAGGCCATGGGCCTTGACCTGTCATTTGTAGCCGGCAAAGGTCCAGTCATTGCGCCTACGCTCGAGAGCGACGTGGTGCTCACGTCTATGGACCCAGCACGAGATGTTCCTTGGCTCGGCGAGACCCTCAATCGTCTTCGTGCAAACCTTGGAGAGAGTGCGGGTATTGTTGGCTTTGCCGGTGCGCCATTCACGTTGTTGTCGTACATGTGCGAGCGAATTGGCAAGGAAGCGGCAACGGGCGCCAAGCGGCTAATGTTGCGTGACCCGGAGCGGGGACATGCAGCGCTTGCAGCGCTTGCAGATGCTGTCAGTGAATTGCTCTTGTATCAGCTTGAGCACGACATTGACGCTGTCCAGCTCTTCGACTCTTGGGCGGGCTCGCTCACGCGCAAGCAGCACATGGACTGGGTCATGCCCTACAACACCCGTATTGTTCGCCGAGTGCGCGAAGCCGGGCACCGCATCTTGCTGTATGGCAAAGGGACGCATCATCTGACCGACGACCTCATCACCGTTGGCGCGAGTGGGCTGTCAGTCGACTGGCGAACGGACCTCCCCGCGCTGGCTCGCCGCCTAGACAATGGGGGCCCTGCCTCGGTCGTCCTACAGGGCAATATAGACCCTTCTGTGTTGTATGGCAGCCCACGAGCGGTCCGAGACGCGGTGACGAGCCTGCACCAAGACATGAATGGCCGTCGGGGCCATGTGTTTAACCTCGGCCATGGGCTGCTGCCGTCGACCCCGATTGAGGGAATCGCCGCCTTCGTCCAGGCTGTAAAGGACCTAGCATGATCGATTTGGCCGCCAAGTACGCGACTCGCGGTCCACGGTACACCAGCTACCCGACCGCTCCACAGTTTGGCGAGTCCATGGACCGTCAAGCGGCGCTTGCCCGCTGGGCGGCGGCAGACAACCCACTATCACTGTACATGCACATTCCGTACTGCGGCGTTCGTTGCCTGTTTTGCGGCTGTCACACAGTTATCACCCCGAAGACGGCGCTCGGTGATCCCTACGTCGACGACCTGCTGCGCGAGCTACAGATAGTGATGGATTGTACTGATTTTTCGCGGCCAATGACTCAGATTGCCTTGGGTGGCGGCACACCTAATTTCCTCTGCCCGGCGGACATGACCCGCTTGATGAGGGGGGTGTTGAGCGCTGTTGCGCTGACGGATGACGCAGAGGTGTCCATAGAGTGCGACCCCCGCGTAGCCACACCCGAGTACGTCCAGATGCTCAAGGGGTTGGGATTCACTCGCATTAGCATGGGCCTACAAGACCTCAACCAAGAGGTGATGGCTGCCGTCAATCGCCCGCAGTCGGCGTCGACCATCGCATCCTTGGTGGACGCGGCTCGCGCGGACTCGCCGGTACCCATCAACATGGACCTTATCTACGGTCTACCTCGGCAGACAGAATCCACGTGGGACGCCACGCTCGACCAAATCGTCGCCTTCCGGCCAGAGCGTCTGGCAGTGTATGGCTACGCACATGTGCCGTGGATGTTTCGTCACCAAAAGCGCCTTGGTGAGATGGGTCTGCCCACAGACGAGGCACGCTCTGCGATGCAGCGGCGAGCACGTGAGCGGTTTGTTCAGGCTGGATACGAAGTCATTGGCTTCGACCACTATGCACTGCCGACAGACAGGCTTGCCATGGCCCAGCGTGATGGAACGTTGCACCGCAACTTCATGGGCTACACGACGCAACGTGAGACCGACATGGTCGCGTTGGGTGTGTCGGGTATTTCGGACATTGGCGGAACGTATACGCAGAATACAAA
>JBLHSN010000135.1:0-14523 GCA_047626195.1 Myxococcota bacterium | reverse complement strand
GCGGTAGAGGGCTGCGACCCCTGCAATAGCTTCGGCGAGTTCATCAGTACGTGCAGCGCCATGCCGGGTCGCCACGCCTGCACATGGACCGAGTATGGCTTGTCGACACGGTCCATCCAGGGTCAGGCCCAGGACGGCATCATCTCCATCGACAGCGGATACATGTGGGTCGCGGGTTACAATGCGTCCGGCAACTCCACGACCACCGGCAACCAGATCTGGTACCCGTGGTCGGGCGGATCTGGCGACGTCACCGACCGGATGGTGTGCGGAAACACCTCAGCGGTGATGATGGGGCTGTTTCAGGACAGCGGAGCTAGCGCCGGTGCCAACGGTTGTTACCAACAGACCTACTCAAGCGCGCTCGGCGCCTGCTGCCGCAACTTCGAATGGTAAGGACTGACCATGGCTGATCCCAACCACGTCCCGGTGCTCGACGGCCTAGACCGGTTCACCGTCGGTTTGTATAGAATGGGCCTCGTCATCGCGTCTGCAGGGGTGTTGTACGCCGGAATTCGCGCGGCCTTCGCAACGGTCCGCGATCTACCAGACCTGATGCCTGTCATTCTCGTCGGTGTGATGCTGTGCGTGGCGAACGTGCACCTGTACGACAAGCTGTTTCGCTGGATCTTTGGCGCACTCGGCATCACCGGCGCTGTGATGTGGGCCCTCGCAGACTGGCATATGCTTATTGGTCTTGGTGGACTTGGGTTTGTCTTCGCCGCATTGTCCGCGTTTGCTCTGAAGGAACAGTTCTGCTTCCGCGTGCCCGGCATGCGACTCGTTCCGTTCATGCTGGCCGCGTCGCTCATCGGATTTGGCCTCGATGAGCCTATCTGGATTGCCGTGCTGCTACTCCCTGCGGGCATCTTGCTGTGTATTCTCGCCTTCGCGAAGCTGCGCATGCCGCTGCACTTCGACGTCGGCGACAAGTCTCACTACCAGATCTAGCCCTGGCTAAAATAAACGGCTTTGGGCTCGAAACCCAGCGGCGTTCCTATCGTCTGCGCTACCGCGTTTTGTGGACGGTCGGGTCCTGTCGGTCGGTCAATTCAGTCAGCAGAATATAAATCACCGACCACGTTCTTAGTGGTCTTCAAATGGTTTCGAGCCCAGAGAGCCTACCGAGGAGTCGTTGTGGCAGTGAAGTGAACGGTATTCTCATAGAAATGAAGGCTAATTAGTAGGAACAGACCTGGGGATTTTCAATGTTACTCACACGCGGCGCTCGTCGCCTCCCCAGCGTCCCCGACTGACCACGACGACGGCTGTGAAGACGCTTACGTGTACGCCAATGGAGTCTGTCGGGCTGAAAGTGCGACCGCTCGATAGCGGAACGGATGCTGTTGTGGGCGGGCGCTTGAGCATCTGTGTGGACACGGCGCTCGCCGCCATGAGCTTCGTTGAGTTCCGCGTCACCTGGGTCGGCCGAGTCAACACATCCGCTGCCCGACCCGTCGGCGCTGGGGCTGTCCTGGGTCGGAGAACCGACCTTGGCGCCGACTACGACATTGCAGCCGACAATACGTTTGGCTGCTCGACCGATGTGGGCCAGCGCCGGCAGACCGAGGCGAATGTCTCTGTCGGCTACGCGGCTACTTGGGGGATGACGTCATCATGAACTCGGGCGCCATTATCGGCAACTTGGCAGTTCTTAGGAACGACAAGACCGTGGACACGAACGCGGTCCTCACTCGTGGCATTGCTATTTTCAACTCCGTCAGACGGGCGTGTATCGGCGGAATGATTGGGCCGAAGTTAGCTCTCGGCAGCGACAACAGCATCGACGCATCCGCTCGTATCCGCAAAGATTCGACTCTCGGTAACGACGTCACGGTTCTCGACGATGCTCGCGTTGCCCGGAACGCAACTATCGGAATTGGCGTCACCATTGGGGTGAACGCTCGTATCGGTGGCGACGCCGAGGTGTCTGGGGCCACCACCGTGGAGGATGGTGGTCTAATTTCGCGTGATGACGTCTACGATGACGCGTCTGTGGGAACCTTCAGTGGAGGTACCTTGTTGTCATCGTCCGAGATGGACTAGGTGAACAATGGAGTCGGCGACCTGTATGCGAACTGGACACCGTGCTTCCAAGCCTCATCCAATGGCTTCAGCGCCACGGTATTCCACAGTGCGAGCTGCAACGTCGTCGGTCCCGTCATGGTCATCGAAGCGAACGGCAAGACGTCTGAAGGCTACACGCAAGTGCTTTGGAAGGGTCCGGGATGCAAAACAGAGTTGCCTCGCCGAGCATTCCTGTTCTCACTGGCCAATAGCTTTAAGCATGTCCTGTATCGATACACCCACGATATCTACACAAATCCTACCTTCGGCGTCGGTCATGACCTGATGGTGTTCTGAGACGGAGCATCCCGTACTGCTATATCGGCCACGACTACCAGTGCCGCAAAGGAAACTGCAGCAGCACGCAATGGTCCCACCCAAGTCGCAGTCTACGCCCGGTACTGATCGGGTGCTCGGTCTGTTTGGACCGTCGAGTCATGACCGGTCGTCCAGTACGACGGCTGTCGGACCTTCCGGGTACTGACAGGTAGGTATGACGCTGTCCGCCGCCCATTGTGGTGGCAGGCCGACAGAACAAGTAGGGCTGTTGCGGCCCGCTATCGCTTCTTTGCCCCTTGAACAACAGCACGATGTACTACGGCGTGGACGTAGACGCCGGCATCTGCGCCTGTACGCGCTGCCGAAGATAAGTCGGAAGAGTGCTGAGATTTGCGACTGCGTAGGGTGTGGCGACTATTTGCCCGTAGGCCCTAGCCGAGTTTTCTACCGGAACAACGTCGCCATCTGCCGGAAAGCGATGGTTGTATCCAACCTGTACGTTGTACAGACGTTGGATTTCGGCCCATGGCCAGGATGCTTCTTTCAGCATCTCCCAGCTTTCGCGGTTGGTGAGCGTAGCTCCCCAGTTACGTGGAGTTGAAGCATCAATCGGCTTTTCCGACACCCTCCACGTCGAAGAGCCGTTGGGATCTACTCCGGTTCGCGCAGCGCGCCATTGGGCCATCTGATACTTTTGGATGACACCTGGACCGAGGTTACCGGCGTTGTAGGTGGCTGCCAATGCTTCAAATCTCGCCTGGCGCTGCGCACTAATTGTTGTTTGACGTGCATTCCACGCGGCTTGTGTGCAGTACACCCACCCTTGCGGGCCAGTGGGTACACCGTCCGCATCGGTTGGAGTCCAATCTTTGAGCAGCACGCTCGGATTGTTGGCGAACTGTTGCGGGCGGGGGGTGCGCTTGGCACACGGCTGAAATGTCATCCCAGGAGCATCGCCTGGCGGGACTTGGAACGTGGCTGCCGCTCGTGCTGGATTGCGTACTGCGTTGGTTTGTTGGGCTGCCCAGGCATTGAGCCCTCCCGCTCCTACCGAGCTGGCCGCTTGGCCTGCTGGCGGTGTTGCAGGCTGTTGTCCGGCTACGGCGGGCGGCGCCTGTGCAGCAGTGACGGGCTGTTGTCCGGCTACGGCGGGCGGCGCCGGTGCAGCAGTGACGGGCTGTTGTCCGGCTACGGCGGGCGGCGCCTGTGCGGCAGTGACGGGCTGTTGTCCAGCTACGGCCGACGTTGCCGCCGCAGCCTCTGGTGAAGTGACGCCCAACGATTCGAATGGTGGAGGAGCTTTACGACCGGTCGGTTTCATCGCTGATTTCTCGACGAGTTGGTCTTTTGGCAAATCGTCTTGAATGGGGTCCTGCGGAGGGGCGAGACCCAACGTATCAAGCATGGGGGATGCTTTTCGGTTGGTTGCCGCACGGTTCTTGATTTGGCGCTTTTGCCTAAATTTCTTCAGCGGACCGGGGCCTGACATTTCGTCTCCTAGGTTGATTGCCAATACGAGGTCCCCTCCGGCGAAAGTCTTCCCTCCAGGTTCCCCCCAAACATGTGTTGCGTCTCAGTTCTTACGGGTACCCCAGACCGACCCAACATAATGTCTGATGGCGTACGGATGCTACTCATGTTCTCTGCAGCCTCAACGACCCAGACGCCCTCGTCGCTAGGCTGAACCAGAGAGTGACTGGGCGCCTTCGACTCCGAGAACACGGTTTGGGTTGCCGTTCCGCGAGTCTTCGTTCGAGTGCTGGGACGTATTGGACCGTGGCGAAGGGGTCGACAGCACCCCACCTCGGCTTGGTCAATAGGTCAAAGTGCTCAATATTAGGCGACCTAAACGGGGTGTAAAGCCGTCCCCGTGCATAGGTCACGATCTGGCCAAGAAGTTGTCCAAACACGGTATTGAATAGGGGGTATGCTCCATAGGCCTTAGGGGGTAACATGAGTTTCTGGATGACGCGGACTACGCGGGACCTATTTTTATCGGCAGCGTTACTGGCACCAGTTGCCGCGTTTGGTCAAGCGGAGCTGCTGCGCGACTTTGGTGGCGAGACGGGCTTTGGGTCTCCCATCCCCCGCAACGACGATGGCAGTAGCCCAGACGGCGGCTACGACGGCGCCTTGCCCTTTGACCTGACCGAAGCCTTCCCCGATGGCATGTGCTTCTTCGGAACCACCCATACCGAAGGCTTCGTCAACAACAACGGCAACTTCACGTTCAACGATATCGTGAGTAGCTACACGCCCCAACCCTTCCCCGTCGCAGACCAGCCGATGATTGCGCCGTGGTGGCTCGATGTCGACACTCAGGAAGGCGGCGAGTGTAGCGATGGCGTGGTCCCAGATGCCGACCCGCTCGGTGATGGCTCCAACCTCGTCTACTGGTCTTTGATGCCTGGCACCGACTTCGAAGACGGCCGCGGGCGCTTCTCCGCAACTTGGTACAACGTCGGCTACTACTACGCTCGCACCAACAAGCTCAACTCGTTTCAGGCTGTGCTGATCGACCAGGGCAGCGCCCAAGATTGGGATATTGAGTACCGCTACAACCTGTGTGAGTGGACCACCGGAGAAGCGTCCTGCCAACGGCCGGATGGAACGTATGATGAGGCCTGCAGTGCCCAATACGGCGTCGGCCCGGAGTTCGGCGAGTGCGGCGTCATCCCGGGGAACGGCCTCGGGGGCACGCCAGGTCAGATGGGCTTTGACGCCGGTAATAGCGTCGACTTTTACTCCCATCCCGACTCGCAGACCGCCGATATCCTCAACCTATGCACCACGTCCAATGTCGATGAACCCGGCGTGTGGCGATTCCGCATTCGCGGCTGCGAGCTTTCGCTTTGCGGTGACGGCATCCTGAACGAGGCCGATGAGGAGTGCGATGACGGCAACTTCGAACCCAACGACGGCTGTACCAGCTGTATTGCCCACGAAGACCTGGACGATGATGGCTTCTTTGATGATGTTGACTGCGGCGACGACAACAGCGATATCCGCCCCGATGCCATCGAGATGTGCAACGGCATCGACGACAACTGCAACGACCTTGTCGACGAAGACCTTCGCATCGACGCGGATGAGGATGGCGAGTATGCGGTTGGAACCTGCGGCGGTGGAACTGACTGCAACGACAGCGACCCAGCTATCAACACCGCCGCCGTTGAGATCTGCGACGGCATCGACAACAACTGCGATGAAGTCCTGCTGCTGGCCGAGATCGACGCTGATGACGACAACTACGTGGCTTGCGACGATTGGTTCGGCGTGGACACCATGGGCTCCGGTGACTGCAACGACGGCAATGCCTCCATCAACCCTGCCGCAGACGAGATCTGCAATGGCGTCGATGACAACTGCGATGGCGTTCTACTCGACGGCGAAGTGAACGCAGACGGCGACAACTTCTTCGTGTGTGAAGGCGATTGTGACGACAGTTCACCCACCACCTACCCAGGTGCCGATGAGCTGTGCGACATGCTCGACAACGACTGTGACGACGCCATTGATGAGGGATTTGAAGACACCAACAACGACGACGTGCTCGACTGCTTGGAAGAAGATGCAGACGGCGACGGTCAAGCTCCGTTCGAGGGGGACTGCGACGACACAAATCCGGAGATCTACACAGGGGCACCGGAGCTGTGCGACGACCTCGACAACAACTGCGACGGCCTCATCCCACAGGACGAGCAAGACATGGACGAGGATGGATTCTCCGAGTGCCAAGGAGACTGTGACGACACCAACAGTGCTGTCTACCCAGGCGCGCCGGAAATCAGCGACGGTCTCGACAACGACTGCGACGGAGACACTCTCGCCGACGAGCGCGACACCGACAACGACGGCTTGAACGATCAACAAGAGGAAGACCTCGGCACGGACCCGCTAGACCCTGACACCGATGACGACGGCGTGAACGACGGCGAAGAAGTCGGGGACACCACGGACCCGCTAGACCCTGACACCGATGATGACGGCCTCGACGATGGCGAAGAGCAGCAACGAGAAACCGACCCGCTCGACGTCGACACCGACGATGATGGATTTAGCGATGGCGACGAAGTCGACATGGGCACCGACCCGCTCGATCCAACGGACCCCGCGAGCGTCGTTGCCGGTGGGTTTGCCTGCGATAGCTCGGGCACTCCGATGGGTGGACTTGTGCTTCTGGGACTTCTGTTACCGCTAGTCCGGCGCCGTCGCGCCTAGCGAGTTCTTGCATGACAACGCGGCCGCTTGGACACTCCGAGTGGCCGCTCTTCGTTGGGGACACGGTTGACTCGGTGACGGGGGTGGGAGACCAGAGGACCAGAACGGCGGGTCGTCTTCCCAAGAGTCGCTGGCCTGGCTCTCGGCCTGATTCCAAGCGATTACTGAGCGGACGTGTTGGTTGGCCTCTCCCCTCTCTAGATTTCCGTCTCGACCGACCCACAGCACGCGACCCTGCCCGTTCGCCAAGCGTGGTCGATGCGTGGAATGGACCGTCCATAGTTCACGTGCTGCAATGACAACGGTGGCACAACCTGAAGCTCTAGCGTCCGGATGTCGACCTCGTCGTGTCCCTGGGAGTTTTGCGACCCCGACTAGGCTTGAGAGGCCACCAGTAGGAGGGCGAGCAAACGTGGCATCGACGTGGACTAGCACGAGGCCTAGATAGACGGTGGCCTACACGCACTACGCTGCGGCGTTGTTTCGACTCCGCTCAATCAACGGTTGTCGGCACGGGCGAACGGGTACATGTCCACCGGGAAGATTTCCTTTGGAGACCGCCTTGGCCAGAGCACTGTAGGGCGGGTAGCAAGCGAAGTAACCAAAGGCGAACCACCAGATGCCTGGCGCCGGGCGGGCGGTCAATGGATTGGAAGTAAATGGGGTCATTCGGCGAACATAGCGGGAAGAACCACCGGAGAGTGTTGTGGTCGCTCGATTGCACGAGCGAGCGGTGTTGGTCGGCGCCCTCATAGAGCGCAGGTCTCCCCACCTGCTTGGACTCGTGAAGGGGCCAAGCCCGGCTCACGCTTACCGACATGTTCGATGGATGCCGGTTGGGGCGGAAGAGGCTCCGAAGCCTGTTGGCTTGTCAACCCTCGGCTCTTTGGGGCTGGGCCTATAGCCAGCCCAGCATGATCCGATGGAGTACGCCAGCCGGCCATCTTGTTCTGGCATCTTTGCTAATCATGAAAGGCGGTCTTCATTGGGCGGACTTTTGACCAATGTTCACCGCCCCTTTGAGCGGAACAAGACGCTCGACAAACTTGGCAGATACACGGATGACCAGCGCCGCCACGCGGTCATTTCCATCGGTAGCGTCGCCTACTTAATGCTCGGTGGAGCATTCCTCTGCTTGTACCTGTCGCTCGAGATGTGGGTGGCCGCCGCCGCCGCGGCGACTTGTGCCCTGACGGGTGTGATTACCATAGTCGGCCTGCGGCGTGGCTACAGCACGCCAATACTTGGCCGGCTTTTGCTCGTATCGTCTGCGGTGGCCATGGTTGGAACTGTTCTTACTACCGGCGGTATTGGTTCCCCGGCGCTCTCTTGGTTTCCAGTGAGTGCAAGCATCGGATTTCTGCTCTTTGGTCCTCGAGAGGGGGCCGTTTGGGCAGCCGTCTGGGCACTTCTCTACGCACTGGTGTCGGGGCTGCACTTGGCTGGCCTGATTCCCGCGTGGAACTACGCGAGTCAAGGCTGGCACGATGCGTTCGCGGCCCTCTCCCCGGGCTCCGCGTTGCTATTGACTGCCGCTACCGTGTGGGTCTATGAGCACGGCCGCCGGCGGTCTGCTCGCCACGTTGAGCGGTTCCGCGCTGGGTCGCTGCGCCTCCTGGATGGTGTCACCGATGGATTACTGGTCGTATCGGTAGACGGTTCGATTCAGGCTGAGCGTTCGCTAGCAGCCTCTCGGCTCGTACCCGGCCTGCAGGGCGCCGAGACGCTGTGGGCAGCAGTCGGTCAGCATGATGCAGAGATGGCCCAGTGGATCGAGCTTGGATGGGAGGACTTGGCGTCTGGCTATATGCCGTACACCGTGATTCTTGAGCAGCTTCCCTCTCAGATCAGAGTGGTTGAAAGGATACTCAAAGTGACGTACCGGCCAATGCTCAAGCATGGTGAATTGACCCATGTATTTGTTGTGTTGTCCGACATCACAGCGCAGATTGAAGCCACCCGAAGCCAGGAACTGCAGCAGGAGATCCTGGCGTTTTGCCTCAAGCGTATGGAAGCGCCTGGCGAAGTCCGTGATTTTCTAGCGGAGACCCGTAGAATTGTGGAGAACCTGCTGGTGGGTGGGGACGACGTCGCCGTGAGACGCTGGATTCATACTCTTAAGGGCGGGGTGGCGACCTTTGGTCTGCCTGCGTTCGCTCTGTTCTTACATGGCGTTGAACACATTGTTGAGGCCACTGGTGAGTGTTCAGACCCGCTTCGCTTATCGGTGGTTGCCCGTTGGGCTGACCTTGAGGCCGCGCTCGCCCCATTCCTCCCGGACGACAGCGGGCGCGTGTCTGTGGAGCGGGCATCTTTGGAAGATCTCATTATTGCTGCCCGATCCGGTATTCACCCTGCGCGGTTGGCGGACCGTTTGGAGCGATGGACGTGGGAGAATCTGCATGACCGTTTGGAACAGATCGCCCAGCGAGGCAGATTGGTTGCCATCCGGCTTGGCAAGTCCCATGTTCGGTTTGTGGTTGACGGTGACCAAGTCGTTGTGCCGCCGTCCGATCTGAACCACAGCTTCTGGTTGGCGCTGGTGCACGTCGTTCGGAACGCGCTGGATCACGGGATTGAGTCTGTGCAAGAACGTGAGCTGGTCGGCAAGACTGACGTGGCGGAGATTCGCTTAGAGATCTGGGTCCGTCGGCATCGACTCATGGTGGCGCTTTCGGACAACGGCCGTGGCATTGCGTGGGACCAACTCCGCCAGCGCGGGCATTCGTTGGGACTGCCCTGCAAGACCGAAGACGACCTTATGCAGCTGCTGTTCATGGACGGAGTCTCAACCTCCACTGCGGTGACCGAAATATCGGGTCGTGGTCTCGGGATGGCCGCGCTGATGAGCGTGGTAAAGCGGGGTAATGGCACGGTTCGTGTCCAGTCGACACCGGGGTATGGAACACGCTTCGAGTTTGACCTGCCAATGCATCGAGCGTACGCCCTGTCGGTGGCTAGCTAAAGCGGGTGTCCACAGCGGGGCTCAGCGACGCTGATTTCCGATTTCTGGTCCTTGGCTATTCATGTCGACATCCCTGGCGGAAATGCCGCTTTTTGTTTTTTGGTTTTGTTTGGCCGGCGCCGCTACGCCCGGGGAGCCGGTCTGTAGGTCTTTGGACCGATTAGTGTTCGATTTAATTCTCAAGACGCCAAAAAATGAAACGACAATCACTGTGGAGGTTGGGTGGTCGCTTGGTTCAGCCGTATCGCTTTTTGGTTTTTGCCCAAAGAACCCGACCGCACGCCTGTGCGTACCCACCGGTTATTTCTCCTCGTCAGTCTCTGCCTTGCGGTCAATACACTCGCAGGTCTGTCTGCTGTTGGCTACTTCAACGTTGCACCAATGGCGCTTCGAATCGTGTTGTTCGGTAGCTTTGCGTTGTCATTTGCCATTCCGTTCGCGATTCGAGCCGGTCTCACGTTGGAGCGTGGGGCGACTGTTTGGAGTTTGGTGCTCGTCGGCGCCGCGACCCTCTTCGCCGCGTACTCGGGCGGTGGGGCATCCGCCGCCTTTGCCTGGATCATTGTTGTCCCCATCTCTTGCAGCGCGTTGGCGGGTCGGCAGGTCGGGCTGCTGATCGCTCCGGTGAGTGCGCTGGCGGGTGCCGGTATTATCCTTGTCGAATACGGAGTAGGCCTGCCGGAATCCTTTATTCCGCCGAATTTTAGGGTCATCGGCTTCTTGGTCACAGCCCTGTCGGTTCCGTTTGTGATGCTACTCAGCGCGACATTCACTCACCAGATTCGAGACTTGGCGGTTGCCGATATCAAAGGCATGAACCACGCCTTGAAGCAAGAGGTCCTCAAGCACGAAAAAACGCGGTCAGAGGTTGAACTACTGCAAGCGGAGCTGTTGGACGCAGCGCGGAACGCTGGCATGGCGGATGTCGCTACCGGAGTTCTGCACAACATCGGAAATGCACTCAATTCCGTCAATGTGTCTATCGGTGTTGCCGAACAACGTCTCTGCAACACACCGTTGGACCTGTCTCGTGCCAGTGCGCTTCTCCGGCAATCCCAAACGATACCCCCAGACCGTCTCGCGATTGTGGCGGACTATTTGGATGGCATGTCGCGCAAAGGGGAGAATATGCGAGTCGAGTCCGTGGATGAACTTCGGCGAATTCGCGCCGGTGCCGAGCACATAGCTGCTGTGGTGCGCGCTCAACAGGCCATGGCGCGTAGCGTATCGGTGAACGAGCGTATCTATGTGCGAAACCTGCTCGACCAAGCCGCTGCCTTGGTCCAAGCACGTATGGCCGACAGCGGCGTACAACTTGTGCTCGATGAATGCACCGACCGGGTTGTTGTCGACCGCCATCGGGTTCTACAGATCGTGGTGAATCTCATGAGCAACGCTTGCGACGCGTGCGCAGGCGAACAGCCAGCGCTCGTAATGGTGAATGCCAATGTGCAGGAAGGTATTCTTCACATTGGGGTTGGAGATAACGGTATCGGGATTTCCGCGGAGAGACTGGCCAAGGTCTTCCAGCACGGATTCACAACAAAGCCGACAGGATTTGGCTTCGGGCTCCATGTCAGCGCATTGTCGGCAAAGGCCCTCGGCGGAGAGCTGACGGCAATGAGCGACGGAGCGGGCCTTGGCGCTTACTTTCAACTCACCGTTCCGATTCAGGACCCGTCCACCTATGACGACTCGGCCTTGCGGGCCTTGCCGCAAGTCTCTCTCCCACCTTAATGGCCAGCACGATGCCTCTGCTCATCATCAGCCCAAGCTTGAGGCGTGTATGCAGCGTCTCGCGCGTGGCCTGGGCATCCATCAGTACTGCTCAATCAGGTAGTTGATGATGTCGGTCGTGGTCACGATGCCAACCAAGGCGCCGTGTTCATAGACTGGCAGCGCGTGGAACGAGGTCTCCGAGAAGATCTGGGCGGCCGAACGGACGATGTCCTTTGGGCTGACCGTGACGACGGACGGCTGCATGACGTCCTCGACGGACCGTGTGTGGTCAAGAACAGCGTTCGACTGCCTGGGGTCCTCGTCGTACTCGTAGGTCACGCGCAAAAGGTCGGTGCTGGAAATCATGCCCTCGAGCTCGTCGCCCGAGACAACAGGCATGTGGTGGCACTGAAGCTCTGTCATCTGGTTGCGGACTTCGGACAGCGCGGTCCCATGGGGGGCCGTTGCAGGGTTGGCGGTCATGATCTTAGAGATGGGCTCATTGCGTCGCATCAGACACTCCTTGTTGGAAATGAGTACGAAGCAAGAGGCGTGCCAATCTGGTCCATCCGAACACTGCGTTAGCACCGTACTGCCAAACGAATCCGGTATGGCCGGTGTGCGAAACCACACAGCGGTGCTGGCGAACTGCCCGGTTCTCAAGCGCCTGTCTGACGAGTTCACCGTGGAGTTGAGACTCCGTGAAAGACGACCTCATTAAAATGCCGGAGAGGAAGCCGGCTCACGGACCTGAGCTAGAACGGTATTGGCGCGGGTTGAGGCCGGCGTTCGTTGTGTCGGCGTCGCCTCTGCGCCACTTCGCAGCCTACATGGGCGACCCTGACGTTTGCGGCCCACTCACGCCCTGTTGGTGACTGCTTATTGAGGCGTAAGAACGAGCTCCAAGACCGCGCACGTCGTTTCGGTGTTGTGGAGCTCCATCGACACGATGACCTCGGTAAGGTTGGGGTTGGTCGTGCCTTCAATGTTGGCGAATCCTAGGACCTCCAGGTCGTCGCAGGTGAACTGTTGCCCTTCCGCCGTACATTCCAAAGGAATGGGTGGAAATCCGTTTTGGAACTCGCGGAACCTGAGAAGGAACTCGTCGCCCTCAGTCGGTTCGGTCATGGCTGATGTGTCACCTGCGTAGGGAGAACAGTCTCCACTCACGGTTTCTATGGCGACATCCCATGCCAGTTCCTCTTCCAGGATGCTCACCGGGTCAATCTCGACATCGGCGTCACCGCACTCCGGCACCTCTGCGTACTGGCGTGAGAGGTCTCCGAGACCTTCCTCGCACGCGATGGTGCATCGTTCGGCGTCATCGGAAGAGCCCCAGCAGGCGCTGTCGGTACCGTACAAAGCCACGGCAGCCCCGGCGACTGCGGGCGTAGCCGCGGTCACGCAATCCAAGTACGCATCGCAGACATCGCTGCCTGATTCTCCACCCAACAAACCACATGCGGTCTGAGTCAGTAGCAGCGTGGCGATAATCGAAAGCTTGGTATTCATGAGGGCTCCAGGAAGAGAAGCCTTTAGTCGGTCGAAATCTGTTACCGCGGTAACAGTTTCGTGATGGGTCGGTCGCTTCGCCGGCTTGCGAGCGCCGGTACGACTGTGTCGCGTTCAGCCGACTCGAGCAGCCACCTCCCCGACAGCTTGTAATAGCCGCGGCCAAACCGCTCGTTCGTCGCTCCGGGGCGGGCGGCCCGCTTGGTGTGGAACCAAACGGCAAAGCTGCTACGCGCACAGCCCATCAAATGCCGGTCGCGAGTGCGACCTATGACGTGCTGCTCTGGTGGAGCGGACGGGTCTCGATGGGCGCTACCAGCCTAGGCGGACGCCTGCTTGGATGAGGTGTACGACACCACCACCCATGTCGTCGGACATCAAGGCGTGGCCGCCTTGAATCTCAAGTCGAGGCTGCAAGGCCCAGTCCTTGAGAGACTCTTCATCCGTTGGCTTGAGCATGATGGCCCAGTCCAGTTCGGTGCCTAGGTAGCGTCCTGACGTGGCCTGCTTGAGGTGGTTCGTCGGGGTGCCGCCAGCGCGGAAGGTGTAAAAGGGCTGGGAAATGGGGGCGTTATTCCAAGCCATGACGGCGCCAAGGCGCACGTCTACTTGGTCCATCGGTCTGATGATAACGGCTGGCTGAACATAGGTTGCGCCTTGGAATGCGCCCTCGGTCGTCACGAGCTCGACGCCATCGGGCGGTAGTGCCTGATACAGCGGGTCTTCGAGGAACGCGCTGGAGGCGGCGGCAATGTTGCCTTGAACCTCGTCGAACAGCACCATGCCGACATCGAAGTCGCGGTCGGCGGTGAAGGTGCTCGTGGTGCTGTCGTCCGGGTTTCCATCGGCGCTGGCCCAGCCAAGGCGAAGGTGGCCCTCGAACTTACTGTGCTCGATGCTGAGGCGTGCGACGGCAGCGGCACTGCGAACCTGCAAGCCGTCGCGTCCATCGTAGGAGACTGCCCGGTCGGTGCTGCCAATGACGCCGGCGGCCTCTGCGGCCATGCGCAGGGTCAGGTCATCGGACAGCTCGATGGGCTGTGAGACGTAGCCATCGAGAACGCCGACCACGGTCTGCCGACCCTCCATGTCTTCCCACTGCTTGCGACCCACCAGGTAGATGCCGCGCTCGGGTCCGTCTGGGCCTTTGGTGTACAGAAGCCCGAGGACGCCCTGAACGGCGACTTCGCCGACCGAGAGTCGCGCGATTTCGTCCGCGTACACCAAGTCCATGGCGGCCACTAGGTACACGGGCTTGTCAGCGCCTAGCGGACGCGTGCTGAGCTTGGCGCGGAATACTCGGTCACCAAAGTCTTCACGGCCGAAGAGAGGCTTGTGGTCGCCGTCGTTGGCGAGCAAGCCTAAACCCCAGTGGGATGTCTGAAGGCCGACTTCAAGGTCGTAGCTGTCAGCGCGATAGCCGACCGACAGCTTTCGCGGGCGAATACCGTCGAGGGTGAGTGCGCCCCGTTCGTAGCGACGTCGCTCGTCATATTCGCCGGCGATGTCCCAGGTGTCGCCAACGAGCAGGCCGTTGAATACGTCAGTCTCTGCGTTGAAACGCCATTTTTCGCCGGCGATAGCCAGCCCGACGCGCGCCCGCGTGTCGAGGTGCGCGCCCTGACCGACGGTATTGCCGCTGGCATCCACATCGAAGTCCGAGCCAGCCTGAACGATGCCGCGGGCTTCCCCGTATACGTCGATGTCTGCGCCAAAGGCGGTGGTAAACAGTGCGAGTAGCAGCATCATTCTGCACCTCC
>JBLHSN010000134.1:0-14589 GCA_047626195.1 Myxococcota bacterium | reverse complement strand
AGTCAACGATGGGTCGAAGCACTCGCATCACGTGGTGTCTGACATCCATTGCCGCCAGGTCATCGCCATCGAGGGGGCGACGAACGCCGGCCCAGCGTCGGGCGATGAAGGACGCATGCACAAGGCGCATTGCCAGAGCCACGCGCTTCATGGCCATACGTTCAAACGCGGATTCGACGTCACCCAGCTTGAGACGGCCCCCATCGCTGGACAACCACACATCCCATCGAATGGCAGTGGCACCGACCGGAGAAGATAGACGGTATCCGATTTGACCATTGTGCCCCAAGCCCGTCATCAGTGCGGCGCCCGAGCTGCGCCAGAGGTCACGATCCAGTTGGTCATCGTGGTCCTCTGCAGGAACCAGACACATGGCGTAGTCGAGCAAGCGCACGGTCTCTGCTGACGAAGCGCCCAGACTACGGCCAAGCCCTTCACGCAGGCTGGAGCTGACGTAACGCCCAGCCGCAACAGACAGCGGGAAGCTGCCATCATCTTCTGAATCCGTCAGCCACGGCATGTACAGGCCGTGCAGGGGGGACGGACGAGCTCCAGTCACAAGTGCATAGATGCGCCCACCACGGACCTTGGCATGCAATGCAGCAGCGTGTGGAACACCGGTGAGCAATCGACGCACCAACTCTTGATCGTCTGTGATGCCGTGATGGTCCCACAGCCAACGAACACCGCGAACTTGGCGCAGTTGTTGGCTCGCCCGACGATCGATATCGCCAGACAGCTCCAGCATCTCCCACTCCTGAAGCCCCAGTACTTTCGCGCGACTCGCCGGTGCGAACGTCACCGGACGGTCGCGACCAGAAGCCATGCAGCCGACCGGGTCGAGCAGCAGACCGCTGAGATGTGGCTGGCTGGACAGGGTCAGACAGAGGGGCAGCGCGACATCGCGAGACAGCCCGGCACCGACCGCTGTCGCGAAGGCTCCGACCGCCTGACGCCGAAGGCGAGCGAGGTCTTGCAGCAGCTGTCGATCCAACCCTTCCTGGGCCGCACCGCCACGCAAGCCGCGCCGTTGATCCAATCCCTTCGCTAGTCGAGCAACCCCACCTGCTCTGTCACTCGCACCCGCTGGACCCACCGGACCTCCTCACGCCTACCCCCTATCCGGTGCAATGCTCTGATGAGCCGCGACGTACGGCTTTGCAACAGGGTCGGAACCTTCTCTACGGTTGAGTCGTGTGATGTCTGATGACCTTGTGACAACCCCAACCCTGCGCTACTCGCCGGGCGGCTGCCTTGCATGCCCGGAGCTTAGAATGTCGCGATTTGGTGCATCCCTCCTCTCTGTTACTCTGGTTGCGTTCTCCCTCGCCTGCGGCATGGGTGGCGGCGAAAAAGACGATGACGGCGACTGGGGAGGGCAAGCCATTGAGCGAGCCACTGTGGTCGAGACCCAGGCCGTCTCAACCGGTTCGGTCGGCGACACTCTGTCCAGCAGTGCGGTCGTCGAGAGCGAGATCATGGCGGACCTGTTCCCCGTGACCAGCGGTATTGTGACTGAAATCCGGGTCGAAGAAGGCGACGCTGTCGTTGACGGCCAGATCCTCGCCATTGTCGACAACGCCACGGTCGCCGCAGGATCCGCTCGAGCCCGCGCAGACGTTGAGCGTCTTCAAGGAGAGGTCGCTCGGCTAGAGTCTCTCGCCTCCCAGGGGGCTGTCAGCAGCCGCGAAGTGGAGGAAGCCCGCTACAACCTTGGCACGGCACGTACATCGGCTTGGGAGGCCGGTGCTAGTGTAGGTCAAACTCGCATCAAGAGCCCCATCAACGGCATCATCGCCATGCGTGATATTCGGGTGGGTGAGCTGGCCTCGTCTGGTGCACGCGCATTTCAGGTCGTCGATCTTGACCGCTTGAGGGTGGTCGCCTCTCTTCCCGAACGCGACCTTCCTCGAATCTCTGTCGGACAGTCGGTCACACTCGTCAGCGCGTACGACCCGAACGTCAAGACCACCGGCATTGTCGGCCGTGTGGCTCCCGTCGTCGATCCCACATCCGGAACCTTCCGCGTGACCGTGGACTTGTCGCAAAACCAAAGCGTCCTCCGTCCAGGCCAGTTCGTGTCCGTCGAGATCGAAGTCGATCGCCATGATGATGTCGTGGTCATTCCCCGCGAAGCCGTGGTCTACGAAGACGGCTCCCCGGTTGCCTACCGCATGATCGACAAGCCCATCGAGCCTGACACCGGCGACGAAGAGGATGACGAAGACGCCGACTCGGACACGCAAGACACTGGACCTAAGTTCGTTGCCGAGCGCGTCGCCATCACCGTTGGTTTGATGGACAACATCTGGGCGGAGATCACCGAAGGCATCGAGCTAGACGATGAAGTCGTCGTCGTTGGCCAGTCCAACTTGCGCGACAATGCTCCGATTCGCACCCCAACCATGGTCGCCGAAGCCGAAGCGCGTGCAGAAGCCCGCGACGACGCCGCTGCCGACAAAGACAGCGAATAATGATGAACGACCTGTTCAAATCTGTCGTCTCCCATCCCATCGCCGTGGTCATGGTGGCGACGGCGGCGGCTGTGTTCGGACTCGTGTCTTACAACCGACTGCCCGTCGAGCTGATGCCGGACTTGGCCTACCCAACGCTCACGGTACGAACAACCTACGAGGGTGCTGCTCCTGCCGAGATGGAAGCGCAGATCAGCCGCCCCATCGAAGAGGGACTGGCAACCCTAGACGGCCTGCGAACCCTGCAGAGCCGCTCCCGTGCTGGCGCCAGCGATGTCATCCTCGGCTTCGACTGGGGAACGGACATGGCCAAGGCCTCGCAGACTGTGCGCGAGAGCTTGCAGACCAACTTCATGCCGGATGAAGCCGAACGCCCACTACTACTGCACTTCGACCCGTCACTCGACCCCATTCTACGCATCGCGCTGTCCACGACAGCCCAAGGCGGAGACCTGACCCAAGCCTTGTCCGTCCTGCGCGAAATCGGCGAAGACGAGATCAAGCGCGAGCTTGAAGCCATGGACGGAGTGGCGGCCGTTCGAATTCGCGGTGGCCTCGAGCGCGAGCTTCGTGTCGAGGTCCGCGAAGACTGGCTGGCTGGCCATGGCATCACCTTGGACCAAGTGCAGACAGCGCTGGCCCAAGAGAATGTGAACCTAGCCGGCGGCAGTATCCTTCAGGGAGACACCGAATATTTGGTGCGCACACTCAATGAGTACACCACAGTCGCCGAGCTCGAGCAGCTCGGTATCCGGCGCTCCGATGGTCAAATCGTCCAACTCAACCAAGTGGCCACGGTGGCCCCGACCGTTCGTGACGCGCAGGTCGTGGCTCGAATGGACGGCTCTCCCGCAGTAGAGCTTGAGGTGTTCCGCACCGCCGATAGCAACATTGTCGACGTCGCCGCCCGGGTGAAGAGCTCCCTGTTTGACGAAGAGGAAGGTCTCGTCAGCGACCTCCCAGATGGTGTCAGCGCTCGCATTCTGGACGACCAAGCCGAGTTCATTGTTCAGTCCATTGCCAACCTGACCAACACCGCTATTCTCGGTGGCTTCTTGGCAATTGGCATCCTGTTCCTCTTTCTGCGGAACTTCCGGGCGACGGCCATCATTGGCACGGCCATCCCGGTGTCTATCGTCGCGGCATTCGCACCATTGTACCTGGGTGGCGTGTCGCTAAATCTGATGTCACTCGGCGGTTTAGCCTTGGGCATCGGCATGCTCGTCGACAATGCCGTAGTCGTGCTCGAGAGCATCCAGCGCTACTTAGACGAAGGGAAAAATCCCCAAGAAGCTTCCGTTCTCGGCGTGGCCGACGTAGCCACTGCGGTAACCGCGTCCACGCTGACCACTGTGGCCGTGTTCCTGCCGATTGCGTTCGTCGAAGGGGTCGCTGGCCAGTTGTTCGGCGACCTAGCGATTGCAGTCGTGGCGTCGCTTGTGGCGTCGCTCGTCGTGGCTCTGTTCCTAGTTCCCACCCTCGCTGGCTGGCGCTACACGCCAATGGGAAGCACAGCTCTGACGGGTGCCCAGGGTGTTGTGGTCGGCGAACGGCGCGTTCGTCACAGTCTCACGTACATCTTCAACGAGCCTTCCGGCATGCTCAAGGCAGACCTGTCTTGGACCGTTCAGTTCGTCATTCGTTGGCCGCTGCTGCCGTGGATGCTGCTTCGCTTCTTCTTCCTCATGACGCTGCGCGCCATCACGGTCTTCTTCGCTGGTCTCTCCGTCTTGGGTGGCTTCGTGCTCATGTCGATCTACCACCTGTTCGTACAGCGCCTCATGACGCTAGCGCTCTGGGTTGCTGGCGGCTTTGAGCAGGTCTACCAGAGCGGTGCTCGTCGCTATGAGGCCGTCTTGGGACGCACCCTGGGACGTGCAGCCGGGGTGATTGTCCTTGGCGTTGTTGCCTTCTTGCTCGCGGTATTCCTCGGACGTGGTCTCGGCACCGAGCTCATTCCAGAAGTCCATCAGGGCCGGTTCACCGTAGAGGCGTCTCTTCCCGTTGGCACTCCCCTGACTGTGACGGACAACAGCGCCCGATTGGCAGAAAGACTGATTGCCGAGCACCCCGAGATTGCCTCGGTCTACACCAGCGTGGGTGCAGATGTTCGTGCCGACGCTGACGCAGATGAGGGCCCACACTCGGCTCGCTTCCGCATCAACCTTACACCCGGTGGAGACCTGCAGGCCCGTGAAGACCGCGTTGCCCAGCAGCTCCGGACACGCCTACAGGAACAAGTCAGCGAATTTGAGCTGCGTATCGTCCGCCCCTCGCTATTCAGTGTGCAAACGCCGCTTGAAGTGATTGTCACCGGATGGGACTTGACACAGCTCCGCGCCGCCGGAGACGACGTTGTCGTGCGCATGCAGAGCGTACAAGGCCTCAAGGACGTTCAGAGTAGCTTGGTCGCTGGGCACCCAGAGATTCTCGTCAAGTATGACCGTCGGCGCCTGCGCCGCTTTGGCCTCGACCCGGCCACCGTTGCCAAACGCGTGCGTGACAAAGTTCAAGGAACGGTCGCTACCCGCATTCGCCAGCAAGACGAGCGAGTCGACCTGCGCGTCCAACTCACCGAGCGCGACCGAGCTTCCCTGCAGGACCTGCGCAGTATCAATATCAATCCCAACCTGACCCCGCCGATTCCGCTGGATGTCGTGGCCGAAGTGATTGAAGAAGAAGGGCCCTCCGAGATACGCCGCGTCGACCAGCAGCGTGCTGTCGTCGTTGGAGCGAATGTCGAAGGGTTTGACCTCGGTTCTGCCGCCGAACGCGTTGAGGACTCCCTACAGGGACTCGCACTCGCTGAAGACATGACCTGGGAAGTGGGCGGCCAGAGTACCGAGATGGAAGCCTCACTGTCGTCGCTTCAGTTTGCGCTGTTACTCGCTGTCTTCCTTGTATATGTCATCATGGCCAGCACCTTCGAGAGCATTGTTCAGCCCTTCGTTATCTTGCTCTCGGTACCCCTCGCCGCCATTGGTGTGGTGGGTGCGCTGGGGCTGTTCGGACTGCCGGTCTCGGTGGTAGTACTGATCGGCATGATTGTGCTGGCCGGTGTGGTCGTGAACAACGCCATTGTGCTGGTGGACACCATCAACCGTCTGCGTGCCAACGGTATGGAACGGTTCGAAGCCGTACATGCCGGCGCGGCCATGCGTCTGCGTCCCATTCTCATCACCACAGCGACCACGGTATTGGGCCTGTTCCCACTCGCCTTGGGACTTGGCGCTGGCTCCGAAATTCAGCAACCGCTGGCCGTGACCATCATTGGCGGCCTGCTGTCGTCTACGCTGCTCACTCTCGTGGTTATCCCGTCATTGTACCTGGTTATCACTCGTGATCCGTCCCCTAATGCAGAGGTACTCGCCAAGTGAGACGCTGGATACCGGCCGCTGCGTGGGACAACCCCGTCACTGTGTTGATGGGATGCTTAGCGTTGTTGGTGTTGGGCACAATCGCCTACATCAACATCCCCGTTCAACTCATGCCACAAGGCTTTGAACCCAGCTTTCTCTGGGTCAACGTGCGCATGCAAGACGGCTCCCCCAAGGAGATTGACGAGCTCGTCGTCCGACCTATCGAAGGGCAGCTCGCGACCATTGCAGGCTTGGCCTCCCTGTCCAGCGAAGCCGACAACGACAACGCCGGGTTTGGCCTCGAGTTCCATCAGTCCGTAGACATGGACCGCGCCTACAATGACGTGGTCGATAGGCTCGAACGAGCCATGGTAGACCTGCCATCCGACGTCGAAAATTACTACATCTGGCGCTACAACCCAGATGACGAGCCCATTGTGTGGATTGGTGTGTCGACTCCCGACAGCGTCACCGACCCGTACTTTGTGCTCAACCGCATTGTGCAGCCCAAGCTCGAGCGCATTCCAGGCGTAGCTGCCACTGAAGTGTGGGGTGTTCCCCAGCGCCGCATTGGCGTGGAGTTCGACCGCGAACGCATGATTACGCACAAGCTATCCACGTTCCAGGTGCAACAAGACCTGTTCCGTGACAGCTTCCAGATGTCTGGTGGACGCATCCATGACCGCGGTACGGACCGCTTAGTCCGCTCGGTCTCGCGCATGACCGATATTGAGGAACTCAGGCGCTTTCCCGTTGGAGATGGGCTGGTTTTAGAGGATGTTGCCAGCGTTGAGTACCAACTCGTCGGCAGTCGCTCAATCAACCGTGTCGATGGTGCACCGGGCGCGGTCATACCCATTCGCAAGGAATCCTCTGCAAATACGGTGGAGACAGCACGTGCGGTCATGGCGGCGCTCGAAGAACTAAAGATGGACCCGCGTATACAAGGCAGCGAATTCCACGTGTTGTTCAGTCAGGGCGAGCTGATCGAACAGTCCATGGACACCCTGCGAGACACGGCGTTGATCGGCGGCTTGTTCGCCGTGATTATCCTCTTCGTGTTCCTGCGCGACTGGCGCATGACCCTACTCATCAGTCTCGCCATCCCCTTCTCACTGCTCATCACGGTCAGCGTGCTGTACCTACGCGGTGACAGCTTGAATTTGTTGGCGTTGATGGGTCTGATGCTAGCGGTCGGCATGGTGGTCGACAACGGCATTGTGGTGGTGGAGACCATCTACCGCGAGCGTGCCGCCGGCAAGTCACCCCGTGAAGCCGCGATTTCAGGAACCGCAGAGGTCAACCTGGCCATCCTGATGTCCACGCTGACCACGATGGTGGTGTTCCTGCCCGTCATCCTGATGACCGAAGATGCAGGCTTTTCCTTCTTCATGGGCGTCCTTGGCTTCCCGGTGGTGTTCGCTCTCGGCGCCTCACTGCTGGTCGCCGTGGTGTTCGCTCCATTGGCCACTCGCTACATTGGTTCCGCCGAGGTCAAGCCGGATCCACGCTGGCTTGTGTGGGTGACAAACCGCTACTCCCGGCTACTTTCCTGGGTATTGAGCCACCGAGTAGATGCAGCGATGTCGCTGATTGCCATGGTCTTGCTCACGCTGATCCCGGTGTCCCAGACCCAATGTGGAGGCGAAGCCGATGGCAACATCAACGACTTCACCATTCGCTTCACCACTCCACGGGAAGCCGGCTCGGACTACCTTGTCGACACCACCCAACTGCTCGAAGACCTCGTCGAAAACCACAAGGAGCAATGGGGCGTCCGGGTGTACCGCTCGCGCACCAGCATCGACAATAGCAACGGACGTATCTACGTCTACTTAGACGCTGACACCCCCATTCCACGCGAAGAGGTCATTGAGCAGGCCAAGTCTCTGTTCCCCGATGACCTTCCAGGAACCGAAATCGCCGTGGGCTGGGGTGGCGGTGGTGCCGGTGGAACGAACACGGCATCCGTGACGTTGGTCGGTGAAGACGTCGAAGTGCTGGAAGGGCTGGCCGACGAAGCTCGCCGCCGCTTGGCGGCCATGCCAGGCGTCTTGGACGCGCACTTGGACCGCGAAGGCGCCGCATTAGACGAGATTCGCTTGGCCGTCAAGCGCGACCAAGCCGAGCGCTATGGCGTCTCAGCAACGGAAGTTGGACAGACCGTATCCGCCGCCATGCGCCTGAATCGCCTGCCGTCATTACTTGAGGGAGACCGCGAGATTGACGTGGTCAGTTCTTTCGAATCCGCCGACCGACGCGACATTGAGACGCTGCGCGACTTCCCGGTGTTCAGCCAGACTACCGGCGGCCTTGTACCGCTTCGCACATTGACCGATGTTGTGGTGACCCAAGGGCCGGTAGAGATTTCGAGAGAGAATCGACAGACAGCGCTGAAGGTCACCGCTGACCTTGAAACGGGCGACAACATCGACGGCTTTGCTCTTGTCGACGCTGCTCTGGCCGACATGGCCTTCCCGCGTGGCTACGGCTATGAGCGTGGCCGCGACTGGGACCAGCAAGAGGCGGACATGTCGGCAATGTATTGGGCGTTGTTCCTCTCCATCACCTTCGTCTTCCTGCTCATGGGGGTGTTGTTCGAGAGTGTGCTGTTGCCCCTCGCTGTCATCACCACTGTGCCCTTGGCCATCATGGGCGCTTTCTGGGGGCTGTTCCTGACCGGAACACCCATGGATGTAATGGCTGGCATTGGACTGGTCATCTTGGTCGGGGTCATCGTCAACAACGGGATTGTGCTGGTGGACCTGGTCACCCAGATGCGTGCGTCTGGCATGACCCGCACCGATGCCCTTCTTCGCGCTGCTGAACGGCGCTTCCGTCCCATCGTGATGACCGCGTTGACCACCATCTGCGGTCTCATCCCCATGGCGATGGGAAGCTCGAGCTTTGTGGGCATTCCCTACTCGCCCATGGGGCGCATTGTGGTCAGTGGATTAATTGTCGGTACACTGCTGACACTGGTCTTTGTCCCTTGGATTTACTCGGTTCTAGACGACCTCGGCATTGCCGGACGGCGCTTGGTCAACCACTTGAGGAGAGCGTGATGCGTTCTGGTTCTACTTGCAAGATGCTTAGCCACGCCACAATGTTGGTGGTAGCTTCGTTCTTGCTGCCCACGACCGCACTTGCTGAGCGCCCACTGACCTACGGCGAGGTACTCGAAGGAGCAGTTTCCAACAACCCCACCGTTGGTCGCGCCGACTTGACCCGAGACGCTGCTGAAGCGGCTGTCATGGGAGCCAACGGTATCTTCGACCCGGCCCTACGCGTCAACGGTAACTACGGTCGCAGCCAGTCCAGAGGGTTCTTCCAGGGCTTTCCTTTCAAGTCCAACAGCACCAGCTGGGATATTGGCGCAGGCCTCACCCAGACCGCGCCAACCGGGACTACCGTGAGCGCCCAGACTACGCTGGACCGCAACCTGTCGACTTTCACTAGTGAGTTTGGCGGACTCGCCACCACCGAGACTCAACAGGACTTCTACACGGCTAACGCCAACATTACCATCAGTCAGCAGTTGCTGCGTGGCCTAACCTTGTCCTACAATATGCAGACAGTCACGCGTGCGCAGGACACGCTGGACATTGCGAAGCTGACGCTCGAGAGAACCCGCCAAGAAGTTCTGGGGCAGGCGGCGAGCGCGTATTGGACCTGGGTGTATCAGGACCGCGTCGTGATCTTGGCCGCAGAGAGCGTAGAGGTGGCAGTTGAAGCGGCACGGGTGGGCACTCTTCGAGTTGAGAGCGGTGACCTAGCGCCAGTCGAACGGACTCGTCTGCAGGCTGCGGTGATCCAAGCGCAGCAAAACTTATTGGATGCGGGACTCGGTGCGCAACAAGCCTCCGACGCTGTCCTGCTGCTCATTGGCGAAGAACCGGGTCAAGCCATCTTGCCCGCAACTCGTGTAGATGACGTCTTGCTACTGGAGCTTGACCCCGAGCGCGCGGTAGACGTCGCCATGTCGCAGAACCTCGACATTGCGGTAGCTGCTGCACAAGTCGAGAGTGCACGAGCGGGCCAACGCTTCGCCAAGCACGGCCAGCTACCCTCCCTGTCGGCTACGGCATCGGCAGGAATCGGCAGCCAAGAGTCTACCGCATCCACCGCCCTCGGCGGACTGTTTGGCGACGAGTCCTTCCCGTTTGTGAACATCGGCGGGGTCTTCGAGATGCCTCTGGGAAACCGCGCCGCACGAGCTGAGTCCATGCGGTCCGGTGTGGAGGTCCTACAACGCGAACTGGACCTAGAAGAGACGACTCGGCGCGTTCGCAGTGAAGTACTTGTTCAGGTGACACGATTGGAAGCCGCACAACGCAAAGTGGACTTGGCCGACTTTCAAGTGCGGTTGGCGCAAGAGACCTTAGATGCCGAAGAGGCCCTCAACGAGGCGGGTAGAGCCATTCAGAAGGACGTGCTCGAAGCGAGGCAAGAGCGTGATCGTCTGACGTCGGAAGCGGCAAAAGCGAGAACGGACTGGCGGATTGCCCAGGTTGATCTTCTGCGATTACAAGGCCAGCTCTCCGGCACCGACGGCATGTTTTAGCGCGCTGCAGCAGCGGTTTCGGCCTCACTCCCATGTAAATCAGCGGCATCGCTCCACGGCTAGCGTCCGTCTTGTGCGGCCTCCCAGCCTTGCGTCGACCTCGGCCTAGCGTCGTCTCGAGGTCACTACGCCAAGCCTCAAGTCCTGGGTAGGATGACCGGACGATTCGCATCGATAATCCATTCGGTGTAGGCTCATTGCAAACGTAAACTCGGGATTCTCAATGCGCACCGCAACACTCACCGCCGCACTCTTGTTCACCGCCTGCTCCGGCGAAATGACTGTCACTCCAGAGCCTGCCACGACCGAAGCCGTGGCACAGGTGGAAGCAGACTCGGAAGCAGACTCGGAAGCAGACTCGGAAGCAGACTCTGGCGCCATGGCCATGGCCGACAAGCCTACGCCGACTCGACAGTACGTGTACAAACTCGTGATGTTGCCCAACGATGACGGCATGACCGAGCACTCGGAAGATGACGGCATGGACCTCCACCCGAGCTACGAAGGCCCGATTCCAGGAGCTGCCATGTACGCCACAGACACACCCGAAGGCCTTACGCCCGGCACCTACGATGGGGTCTTTGTGAACTCGGAGATGGGTGACTACTACCACTTCACCTTCGACCTCGGCGGAGACGTCATCGACTTCGGAGACGGCGACAACAACCTTGTAGGCTCTCCATTTATGGGCAAGATCGGAGATGAACTCGCTGACTTCAAGGGCAAGGAATTCACTGTGACCTGGGACTATCGCGAATCGACCTTCGTTTGCTGCGAAGGGGTCATGGACGTCTACTTGGGCATGAAGCCGAGCATCGTGGAAGTCACGCTCATCGAATAGGGCAGTGACCGCGGATAACAATCCGGGAGAACTCGAGGGTCAGTTCCGTACTCCCGCTTGGCGCTCAGCTGAACGGTTTTAGAACCGGAGGGGCGAGCACCACGATTGGCTGCAAACCCCGTCAATACCCGGATTCAGGACCGCAGTCCAAACTCGACAAACACTGCGAGCGCGACCAACAACACCGTTGCTGCAACGCCAGCGCCGAGGACCACCGAGCCAATGCCCGACGAGGAAGCGAATAGGCGCATGCACACCGCCATTACCAGTATGGCAATCACCACTGCCCCAATCATTAGTTCACCTCCGCGTTCGTATATCAGCACGGCCACCATCTGTCTACCAAGTCGATTTCAGCATTAAATAGATACTGCCGGTACCGTCCATCACTATATCGCTATCCCCACGTGCTCCGATAGTGTGAACAAACCAGTGTAGACCTTCACTGTTTAGGTATATATAACCTCACAATACTTGCCCTTTTGGTCAACCCAAACGCACACCCGGTCGCGATCTTTTACAATGTCAGCTCAGGAGCGCTCACCGTCCGCATGTATCGACATGGAGGCTTCACTGAATAAGAAAAGAATCAGGTGGTTGTGGCTGACCGGCAAGATTCTTACCTAGCCGAGCGCACAGCTGTGGTGATGCCCCCAGCTGCCAGTGCGAGCACCGGACGACCATTCCCGAGCGGGTCTACGATAATCCGAAGTCACCTTAATCGATGTCGAGCAACACCCGGTCCCCCCTGCTGAAGACGACGCACGCATAGGATCGGCGACGTCGCACAATGGGAGAGTCCGCCGGCGGACCTATCTGGACGTGTGCGTAGCAGTCGTACAATGGCCCTGGAGTTTGCAACACCACGGTACCGGTCTTCGCCCGCCGCTTCGCATGGCGGACGAGCCCGACGACGTACACGAGAGGGGGGTTGCGCGCAGCTGGCCCCGGGGGGTGCCTGAACTTGCGTATCTGTGGGCTAGACGGCCATGCCGCGCTTAAACCACTGCACGTCGACGCGCGGCGGTTCTTGGTCCCATGCGGTCACATGCAGCGCTCCGACAACATCTTCGCCGCCACCGGCTGCTGCGGCTAGCGCGCCCAGACGCTGAGGAACATCGCGGACCTGCGTGAACTGGAGCAACAGCTTCATCGCCAAGCGGGCGGGGATCTGCGGGTAGGACATCCGGAGCGTGTTGTGCAGTCCTCCTCGGCTCAGCTGGGTTCGGATCACAAAGGAGTTGTGGTCGCGACCGGCCATTGCCTTAAACGTCGCTCGCTGCCAGCCGCGCTGCCCGTCGGACACGCCGAGGGTCTGCATGGCGGCGTTCACGCGCAGCGAGGCGTCTTCGACGTCGGCCTTGTTTACGGGCGTCGCGAGGTCAATGAAGAACACAGGGTCCGCCGTTGGAACGTCCAAAGACACATGGAGTGACGCAATATCGCGCGATGGGAGCTGTCCGAGCAGCGTGTCCCATGCGAGTAGCGAGTCACTGGGCACACCGGCGATCCTGAGCGCCTCCATGACATCGGCCGCGGCGAGGTCTCCAAAGAAGCCGACGGACAGCCCTGGATTGGAATGCTCACGCCACTCACACACCGAGACGGTCGCGTGATCTTGGCCAAAGCGAAGCGCCAGCGCCTCGATAGTCATGCTCGTCGACAGCGTGAGCCCATAGGCATCGTGCATGGCTTCGAGCCACGCGGACACGTCGGCGAAGGAGCGCACGACCGTCTCAACATCGATGTGATCAACGTCTCCTCCCGTTGTGACACTCATCACGTCGACGAGCTCTCGCGAGAACACCGTCGCAAACGGGTCGAGCGCGGCGCCGACGACGCCAACAGCACCAATCGCCGCAGCCAGCTGGACCCGACGCACATCTTCACCGCGTAGTTGGATGTCAATGCTCATTAATTGCCCACTGTTGACTCGGCCGAGAACTGAAGTGCGAGCGTTTCCTGACGTCGCTGGAACCATAGCTCGGCCGCCTGCTGCGTTGTTGCTGGGTTCGACGGGTCCAGTACAGGAAGGTCGCGGTCCGGGTTGGCCGTCTCGAGCCAGGTGCTGAAGGCATTCTGCTGGTCGCGTGTCAGTTCCGCGAGCTCATCACGAAGGTGTGTGAGCATCATGGCGCGCTTGGTCGCCGCGAAGGCACCATTAAAGTCGGTACCTCCCGATGTCGTTCGCACATCCATGCGGGCCTCTTGGTTGCCTACGGCAATGCGGTCGGGACTGGCGAGGTAGGCGCGGTAGAAACCCTGTTGTTCCAGCGAAAGTGCGCCAAATCGCTCGCTCGCGGTGATGGCGTCGGCAGTAGTGTCCGCCGCAAAGGCGGCGGTCGATACCTCGGTCACGCTGAACGTCAGCCGCTCGCTGACCTTGGCCGGGTCCGACAACACCCACGCCTTGTAGCGTTCGGCTTCCATGGGGTTGCTGACGTTTGCGATGCGGTTCGTCAGACGCTCGGAGACGCGATTCCACGAACTTTGCCACTCCACGAACGCGTTGTCGTGGTTGACCACGCCCGTGCTCAAGAACGCCTGAAAGTGTGCCCGTGCGGCGTCTGACGGCAGACCGTTGACGTCTGCCCGATTCTCGAAGTGGGTGAGATTCGCGGCAAAGACCTCGGCGGCCATCTGGCTTGTGCGCTGGTCTTGAACGACCTGACCGGTGCCCGCGATGAGATGCTGGGTCCGATTGCGCGCGTACCCCACCATGAACGAGCCAATGTCGGCGGATTCAAAGTCGAAGTTGCCGGTTGCCGCCCGGTTCACCATCCAGTCGAGGGCATATTTTCCACCCGACTCGGCCAGTTCGCTCGGCTTGAACGTTTCCATAGCCGCGGTGCCCATTGCGGAGAACATGGCGGTTTGCTGCGCCGCTGGGCTGCCTTCCGGATTGGCCATGCCGTCCAGCGGGCCGTCCGCACACGGGTGGAGGTGGTTGTTGACGGCCACCACAACTACGTCTCCGAGGAGACCCACTTTGGTCAGCGTGTGTGGGTCACCCGAAAGGGAGCGGTCCGTGCGGGCACCGGAAAAATGAGCATCATTCCAGGGTCGATGGGGGCGAAGAGCTTCATTGTTCGCGGAAAGGGCAACACCGACTCGTACTGTAGCTGTAGCCACGGAGCGGGGCCGGTGATGTCGCGAACCAAGGCGAAGACGATGTTTACCGTGGAAGACCAGATTCGGGCCACCGAGGGCGTGGAGTGTCGCAAGGACGCCGGCGGCATCGATGAAATACCGATGGCCTACAAGAATATTGACGCGGTCATGGCCGCACAGAGCGACTTGGTCGACGTGGTGCACACCCTGCGCCAAGTGGTCTGTGTGAAGGGGTAGACA